>DASYUT010000105.1 GCA_036000965.1 Actinomycetes bacterium | reverse complement strand
TGCTGAGCGTCATCGGGCACACCCCCGAGCCCACAGGAACCCGTCTGGCCACCCCAGCCGAGCTTGTCAGCTTCGCAGCCACCGCCGGTGTCCCCGTACCCAAAGAGATCAAATCTACGTGTTATTAATCTGCGCACCCTTAGTGCCAGGGTGCTGCTGTCAAGGGTCTGGCGGTATGAGAATGTTGATGTTGAGGGTGGCTTTGTAGCTGCGCCGGTTGATGGTGGGACCGCGGGCGTTGTACTTGGAGATGGCGCGTTTGACGATGCGGGGAGTGACCCTGAGGCGCCGGTCGGGCATCAGGTTGGCCAGCACGCGGCGGCCGATCGCGCCGACGAGATCGATGACGGCGTCGGCGATGACACCGGCGGCCTGCACGAGTTGGTCACGGGCGGCGTTGAGGGCGATGGTGAAGCTGCCCCGGTCGGGGTCGATTCCGCCGGTGGTCTGGATCGCGTCGGTGATGGCGATGCGCAGGAGCTGGTAGGTGACCAGCAGGGCGTAGACCTCCTGGGCGATGCCGGCCGGGGTGCGGGCGCGGAGCACCCGCCCGCCGAGGATGCTGGCCTTGAGCTCCAGGTAGGTGGTTTCGATCTCCCACCGCTGGTGGTAGAGCGTGACGAGCGCGAACGCGGGGCAGCGGCGGTGGTCGAGCAGGGTGGTGGCCAGCCGGTAGCTGCCGGTGCGCGTCCAGCGCTGGTGGCGATGCTGATCTCGGCGGCGACCACCCGCACCCGGACCTTGCCGATCTGCGACAGGTAGGACCCGTCGGGGTATCGGGCCAGCATCGGCAGCTTGCGGTTGCGCTTGAGCCGCGCCAGCACATGGGCCTGGGTGGCGGCGATCTGGCCGATCAGTGTGCCGTTGTCGAAGTCGCGGTCCAGCAACACGATCATGCCCGACCCCAGGCTGCGCAGCAGCCGACGGGTAGAGCCTGGCTCGCCGCAGCTGGTGGGGCCGAAGGCCGCGTCGATGACCGTCCGGGTGCCGCAGGCCACCAGGGCCACCATCCGCAGCAGCGGGTACCCGGACCCGCCATGGTTGCCGGCCTGCTTGGTGTACACCGCCAGGTTCGCGTCATGGTCGGGCACGCTCATGGTGGTGCCGTCGATGGCGCACACCAGCAACCCGCACCAGCGCACCGGCCCGGTGGTGATCGCCACCGCCGGGCCGCGCAGCAGGTCGAACAGCCACCTCAGGGCTCGGCCCCGACCCGAACACGGGCCTGCCACAACGCGCTGCCACTGGGGCAGGCCACGGGGATGTCGCCCAGGCCGGCGGTCAGCTTGTGCCATACCTGCCGCCAGCCCAGCTCGGCGAACAGGCACCCGGCCAGCAGCAGACAGACCACCACCCGCGCCGGCAGCAGGCGAGTACGGGCCTGGACCGCGCCGGTGGCGGCCAACGCCGCATCGACCATCTCGAACGGGATGATCTGGGTCAGCTCTCCCAGCTGGCCGGGGGCGAACACGCCCGAGGCGACCCTGCTCGTGGAGGTGATGGTCGCAACGGCAGGTGAGGGGGCAGAATAGGGCGACAACGGGGCTCCCGGAACAGACGTGATCTTGGTCGACCACGTACCTACCGGAGCCCCGTTCTCATGTCACCTCGCCACGCCGAACCCTTGACACCAAGCCCGATCCCTTAACTACACGGCTTTGCGGCTAGCCTCGACTCGATCAGCGTGGCCCACCACGGCAAGGTCAGCGTGAGTATGCGTTGTGTGAGACGAAAGACACTATTGACACCGATAGTTCCGTACGATCAAATCACGTGCCCCCCGATTTCTCTCTGACAACCGGACCAGATTCTGACGCTTAAGTGCTCTGATCGATCTGTGTCATATGGAGGGTTATCAGAGCCCGCCTTACGGGCGCCAATCGAGGTGGTGCGTGGTCATCACCAGGAGAATTGTGGGGCTGTTCCTCGTCACAAGTGAAGCGGGGCCACCTCACCCAAGTCCCTGTCGACGTGCTGGTGTCCAAGCCGGTAGCAGACGCCCAGCCGCACGGAGCCTCGGCGTCGTACCGGCCACAACGCTCTGGACGAATCCATGCCCGGTAATGGTCACCTTGGCACTGCGGTCCTGCCTGGGCTCGCGCATCGGTCGCAGCCACGCCCTCAGCCGGCTGTGGTCGCATCGACGCAGTTGTTGCCATGCCGGTCGGTAGCCTCCCCTCCACCCGTCCAAAGCTGCGGTACTGCGCACCGTGTCAGGCGCAGGCCGCACGTCGACGCTCTTCAGACCAAGGTGGGAGTCTCACCTCGGGCGCCGCTCTCACCCTGCGCACCACCCAACTGAGTGTGCCCGGAGAAAGGCGCAACCATGCGCACCCGCATCAGCATCATCGGACTGATCGCGGCCCTCGCGACGGTCCTCGCCCTCTCGCTCGGCACGGCCGCCCACGCCGACCCGGTCACCGAGCTGTTCGGGCACTGCTCGGGGACGACCAACTTCAACGCCGAGATCACCTGCACGTTCGCGGGTGACGGGCTGACCAGCTCGGCCTACTACGTGAACGTGTCGCTGCTCGCGCCGTCCGGTGGGCGGCTGAACCTGCCGGCGAACTGGCGGGTGACCAACAAGACCACGACAACGTTCAGGACCCGCTGGTTCGGCCACCAGCTGACGATCGACCCCAACGACAACATCCACCTGGCGATCTACCGCAACCAGCCGATCTCGTTCGACTTCCACGCCAGGGTCTTCGGCACCTAGCCCGCCGCGTCCCCGCGCCGGATCGCCTCCAGCGCGGTGACGGGCCCGCCGCAGACCGCAACCGACCGCCGTTGGTCACTCCGTTGGTGACTCCACCAGCTACTACCGCCCGGACCGGGTCGGACCAGCCGGACGAGCCACATGGACGTGACCTGCGGCGACGGGTTGGGCGGGACGCGGCGGACGGGGCGTCGGCACTTCTAGTAAGCGGGTCGGGGGTTCGAGTCCCTCCGAGCGCGCAAACCCGCAGGTCAACAGCCTGTTTGGCTAACACCGGGGCGGCCTTCCCGCTTCTTTGTCACCCTTCTCGTCCGCCCATCAAGGCCATCGAGGCAGGTCGGCGCACCGTCGCCGGCCGGTAGGGCATCGAGGTAGCGCATCGACGTAGCGCATCGACGCGGGCTACCTCACCGTTCCATGAGACGGTGCACCTTGCGCAGCCCTCGGCACGGTCACCTGCTATGGCACACCTGAAGCACCAACGGACACCGACTCGACCCCGACCAGCGAGGCCGACGTCAGGGAAGATACCGCGCGATGTGCTCCTCGACCTCGAGCGGCTCGCTCTCCCACTCGGGCGACTCACCCTGTCGGAGCCGCTCCTCGATGGCGGCCCAGCCAGGGCCGCCGTGCCGGCGCAGCAGCACGAGGCGATACCACGCCTCGACGACATGGCCCAGGCTCCTAAGGTCGTGGGTCTGGCGAGCGACGTCGAGCGCCTCATCAAGCTCAGCGTCGAACCGGGCACGGTCGGCGTCGGGCAGCGCGGCACGGATGCGTGCAGCCCGCTCCGGCAGATCCGGGCTGCCCGCCTGCTCGGCTACGCTCATGCAGCCCCCTTCGTCTGTCGGTAGCTCGATGGTACGTATGGGCACGGACTGCTGCCGACAGTGTCGCGCCATGCCTCGTTGCAGAGCAACAGCGCCGATGCTGGTCGAGCTGACGGATCTGTCTCGCTGCCAGCGGGCAGCGCTCGCGGCCCTGGCGAGCAACGTCCACACCACCGATGTGCTGGCGGGCCGAGCAGCACCAATTGAAACCTCCGGGCGGGGTCGCGCGTGGGACCTGGGTAGGAGCCCTCGCCAGGAGCCGAGATGGCCGTCGATGACCGCGAGTTTCAGGAGTTCTTCGCCTGCCAGTACGGCCCGCTGTGCTGGCTCGGCTACCTGCTCACAGGCAACCGGACCGACGCCGAGGAGCTGGCCCAGGATGCCCTGGTGCGCACGTACGGTCGCTGGACGCGGGTGCGCAAGCCCGACGACCCAGCCGCGTACGCGCGACGGGTGTTGGTGAACCGGCACCGCTCGCTGCTGCGGCGGGCGCTGGTCGAGGCGCGTCATCGGGCCTTGACCAGCTCGCGGGAGGCGTATCTGCCGGAGTTCGGCGAGGACGCGATAGCGGTGTGGGCCGCTGCCCGCAAGCTGCCCCGCCGGCAGCAGCTCGTCCTGGCCCTGCGCTACCACGAGGACCTGCCCGAAGCCGAGGTCGCGCGGCTGCTGCGGCTCCCGCTGGGGACGGTGAAGTCGCTCGCCAGGCGGGGGCTGGCCCGGCTGCGCGCCGAGCTGGGCCCGTCCGCGAGCGGGCCACCGCCGTCCCAGGCTGCGCGGCCCGCCAAGGAGGCACCACGATGAACAGCGAAGAGCAGCTCACGGCGGCCTACCGCCGCCCTGCCCTGCCGTGGCCGGATGAGACCGGCGCCTACGAGCGCTTCCTGCGCCGTCGTGCCCGCCACACCCGCCGCGTGCGGGCTGGCGTCGGCACGGGCCTGGCGGCGCTGCTTGCGCTCGTGGTGACTCTCATCGTCCATCCCTTGCCGCCACAGGATCGGCAGAGCGCCACTCCACGCCCCCAGCACGGCTACGACCACAAGCTGCAGCAGCGGCTGTTCGGCGGCTCCGACCCCGGCCCGTACCATCCGGTCGAGGGGCCCGTTGTCGTGGCCAGCGGCATCCACGGCGGGGCGCGGTGGACCCTCGGTGCCGAGCGGGCGTTCGAGCTGCCCCCGTTCCCTGGCACCTTGCTGGCCGCGCCGAAGCGTTGCGTCGGGTTCAACCACGCCGGGGCGCTCGCGGCGGACTGCTCCGACGAATCGGTGCAGGTGACCCGCAACAGCTTGGGGGCGCCCGGAAGATCGGCGGTGTTCGGGATGGTCCCCACCCAGACCGCCCGGGTCCGGATCGAGGTCCGCGGAAAGGCGCCTGTGCAGGTCCGCCCGCTCGCCGCAGCGCCACGCTTCGACCGGCGGTATTACCTGACCTTCCTCCCCCGCTCCTACAGCGTCGCCGGGACCCAGGGCGACATCGTGCAGGTCGACCAGGTCATCGCGCTCGACGCGACGGGCCGGGAACTCGCCCGCTGGAACTGGCGCTGGCCGATCGACTACACCCAACGGCCACCCAGCCAGCGCGTCCTCATCGCCGCTCTCATCGCCCAGATGCCGTCGAGCGTCGGGGCCTGGCGCTTGGACGGCTTCCACCACCAGCACTCTCAGTGCATCGAGCTGCGCGCCCCCGCGACCGCGAAGGTCGCCGGCAACTATCGGATCTGCGAGACCGACCCGGGCTGGCTGGCCCGCAACCTGCGACCCTTCGGTTCCTGCGCCGCCGGCGTGCTGCTCGCCTACGGGGTGGCGCCCGAGAGGGCGACCACCATGCGGTTCACATTCACGAACGCCAAGCCGGTCCAGGCGCGGACCGTCTCGGCCCCCCCCGGTTTCAACGGCGCCTTCTACCTCCTCCGCCTCCCGCCGGGCGCCACCGGCATCCGCGTGGCCGCGCTCGACCAGGCCGGCGCAACGATCGCCTCCTCAGTGCTGGCGGGATGTCACGACTGACCGGGGTAGGATCACGCGCCACGTGGATGCGAGGTACGGCGATACCAACTGCCGTCAGTCCTTCTCAGCCGGCCAACCGCAGCAACCACGTGAAATAGGTCTCAAGGTGAGGCTGCGACGCTCCCGTCTGGTCACTCCCTCGGTCACTCCACCAGGCAGCACAGCCTGGACCGGGCCAGCCGGACGACGGCACGAATCTGACCTGCGGCGACGGCCTGAGCGGGGGCTGACGGACGGGGTGGGTGGGCACTTCTAATCCGCATGACGGGGGTTCGAGTCCCTCCGCGCGCTGTTTCCGCAGGTCAGCGGCTTGCCCGGCGCTGGCCGCTGTGGCGTTCCCGACGCCTGTCACTCCATTGAGCCCAGGCCGGGCAGACAGAGTGCGGGGACACTCCTCGTGGCTTCCACCCGCCCACTGGCGCAGGCTCGTACGCGGCCTGCCCCGGCGGGTATCAATCCGGCCATGGCGCGCTCATGATGACCTGGGTAGAGCTGCTGGCATCCGTGTCGGGAGGAGGGTGCCATGTCCACCATCGCGGAGCAGGTGAGGGCCGACGAGCTCGCAAGACGGCCCCGGCTGTCATGGCGGGTCGACGCCGTGACGATGCTGTTGAGCACCTGGCTGCTGGTCGGCGTGGTCGTCGACGGCTGGGCCCACAACAACCTGGCGGCGCTGGAGACCTTCTTCACCCCCTGGCATGCCCTGTTCTACTCCGGGTTCCTGGCCACGGCCGGATGGATCCTGGCCATCGCCGCCCGGACGCGCACGGCCGGGCGGCACGGCCTGGCCGCGCTTCCGGCCGGCTATGACCTGGCCGTCGTCGGGGTGGTGGTGTTCGCGGTGGGCGGGGTCGGCGACTTGGCCTGGCACACCATCTTCGGGGTCGAGCAGGACGTCCAGGCACTGTTCAGCCCGACCCACCTGCTGCTGTTTAGCGGCATGGCCCTGATCATGTCCACGCCGCTGCGGGCGGCCTGGACCGACCCGGCTGGGGAGCCCGCCCCCAGCTACCGCAGGTTCCTCCCTGTGGTGGCCTCGGCCACGCTCACCACCGTGCTGGTCGCGTTCTTCTTCATGTACTGGGCCGCCTTCACCTGGATGGTCGGCGCCGACTACCTCGACGAGTACACCCAGCACGTGTTGCTGAACGGCGTGGCCAGCGTGCTGGCCACCAACCTGATCCTGCTCGCGCCGCTGCTGCTGCTCGCCCGCCGCTGGCGGCTGCCGTTCGGGACTGCCACGACCATCTACGGCGGCGTCGGGGTGCTCATCGGGGCGGTGGACGCCTTCCACCACCCTGCCATGCTCGTCGCCGCGGTCATGGCCGGGCTGGTGGTGGACGGGCTACTCCACATGCTCGGACCCTCGCCAGCACGGCCGCGGCGGTTCTGGGCGGCAGGGGCGCTGGTCCCGCTGGCCACCTGGAGCGTGTACTTCGCGGCGGTCGCGCGCACCGCCGGCATCGGCTGGTCCGCCGAGCTGTGGACGGGGACGATCGCGTGGGCGTGCCTCCTCGGGCTGATGCTCAGCGTGCTGATGCTCCCACCGCCCGTCCCGAGCGCGACGCCCCGGTAACCCCGCCAGCGGCCCGGCGGCATCGAAGCGGTAGCAGACAGGATCGCCGTTGGCTTCCCAAAAGGATCGGAGCTGAAGCGCCCGTGACTGGATGCGGTCGGCGCCGACGGGACAGGCTGGCGGCGGCTGGGGTGCTCTGCCTTCTGGCAGCGGTGCACCGGTCGACGATGAATCAGCCCCGGCGTCAATACGAGAAGCGGCCCTCATACCAAGCTCGGCTGGTCACCCCCTTGGTGACTCCACCAGCCACCACAGCCCGGACCGGGCCGGAGCAGCCGGACAAGGGACGGACCCGACCTGCGGCGACGGGCTGGGTGGCACCTGGCGGACGGGTCCGTCGGCACTTCTAATCCGCGGGTCGGGGGTTCGAGTCCCTCCGGGCGCACCACCGCTGAGCAGCAGCTTCGCAGCTCAGGTCATCTGACCCAAAGCCGCTTGTCAACGTCTTGTCAACGGGCACCCTCAGGACCATGGCAGCGGGCCACAGCCGCCAGCGCGGCCAGACCTGGCAGGTCATCGTCCACGCCGGCCACGACCCGGTCACCGACAAGCGGCGCAACCTCACCGGCACCGCCCGGACCAAACGCGACGCGCAGGCGCTCCGCGCCCGCCTCCTCAATCGAGTCAACGACGGTAAGCGGCCCGCCAGCGACGCCACCGTCGCGCAGCTGTTGGCGCGCTGGCTCGAGGTCGCCGACCTGGCCTGGAGCACCCGCGTCACCTATCAGGCCACATCGACCGGGCGATCCGCCCGGCGCTCGGGCCGATCCCGCTCCGGCGGCTGGACCCCGCCACCCTGGACCGCTTTCTATACGGTGCTGCGCGTCCGCGGCGGGGTCGGCGCCACGCCGCCGGCGCCGGCCACGGTGGGCCAGGTCCACGCGATCGTGCGCCGCGCGCTGGCCCAGGCGGCCCGCTGGGGCCTGGATCCCCGCCAACCCCGCGGCGCTGGCCAGCCCACCCCGCCCCGGCCGGGCCCGGCCGACCTCCGCCCGCCCACCCCCGAGGACGTCTCTCGGCTGCTCGCGGCCACCTACTTGGCGGACCCGGACGTCGCGGTCCTGCTCTGGCTGGCTGCGACGACCGGCGCCCGCCCGGGGGGAGCTGTGCGCGCTGCGCTGGTCCGGTGTCGACCTGGCCGCGGCCGAGCTGCTCATCGCGCGGGAACCTCATCGTGCGCGGCGGCCAGCTCATGGAGAAGGACGCCAAGACCCGCGCCGCCCGCCGGATCGCGCTGGCCGACGGCAGCCTGGCCCTGCTCGCGGAGCACCGGCGCCGCTGCACCCGGCGGGCGCAGGCGTGCGGCGCACCCCTGGCGGCGGATGCCTGCGTGTGCTGAAACGAGAATCCCCGGGTGTTAGGCGGCGGCGGGTTGGAGGGTGACCTGGTAGCCGAGGGCCTGGAGCTGGGCGACGGCTCGCTGGCGGGCACGGTCGCTGTCGCGTCGCACGAAGAAGTCGCCGCCAAGGTCGTGGTAGTCGCAGTCGTAGGCCAGCAGGTGCCAGGCGATCACCAAGATCGAGTGGCCAACGGCGCCGGCAGCCTTCTTCTTGCCGACTCACCGAGCACTGACCGGCCCCTAACGCGGATTTCCACGTAGCTCATTGGGCGCAACCTTCGCGCCTGGAGTCAGGGCGCTGGCTGGATCGCTACCTCGGTCACCTGGCCAAACCATCACACCGCCGTCGAGCGCCCGAGCCATGACCTTGTGGCGATCGGCCTGTTATCATAATGGCATCAGTGCAATTTGTTATCGTGTCGTGACGCCACCCAGGCCAGGGATGCACCACCCCGATGGTGCCAGGATAATCACCACGAAAGGTATGTTCTGGGCGCGATCAGGCTGCAGCCGGTACCAGGATGCATGTGGTAGAACCGCCGTATGCCAGCCAGATCACCACAACACCAGCAGGCCGGGTGGTTCACCACGCCAGCACAGGTCAACCACCGCCGCTACGAGGCGCTGCGCGCCTGGTTCGTCGACGGGCTGACCTACCAGCAGGCGCCGACCGGTTCGGCTACACCCGCTGGGCGATGGTCAACCCCGGCCACGTCCGGCCGCGACACCCGCCTGCCCAGGGCCGCGGTGCTGGACCTGGGCGCCTGGCCGCGGCGGCTGGACACGACCCGGGCCGGGCTGCTGCTGGTGCTCCCCGACCTGGCCGCCCTGGACCTGCCCGGCCTGGTCCGCACGGCCGGCTACCCAGCCACCCGCGTCATCCCCGCCACCTGCTGGCTGCTGCGTCTGCTGGCGCTCAAGCTCACCCGCACCCGGCGGGTCTCCCACGTCGATGACCTGCTGGCCGACCCCGCCGCCGGCCTGCTTGCCGGACTGGCGGTCCTGCCAAAGCAGTCGGCGCTCACCAGCTACTCCTACCGGCTCGCCCACGACCACCAGCGAGGCTTCCTGGCCGCCCTCGACCACAAGCTGATCTCCACAGGGCTGGCCACCGGCGAGCAGGCGATCTTCGACCTGGACTTCCACGCGGTCCTGCACTGGGGCCACGACCCGGTGCTGGACAAGCACCACGTGCCCACCCGCTCCCAACGGGCCCGCTCGGTGCTGACCTGCTTCGCCCAAGACACCGGCACCCACAACCTCGTCGACGCAGGCGCCGACCTGTCCAAGGCCACCCAGGCCCGCGAGGTGCTGGCCTTCTGCGACCACTGGAAAGCCGCCAGCGGCCACGACCCGCACATGCTCGTCATGGACCAAAAGCTCACCACCCAAAAGGTCCTCGGCGAGCTGGACGCCCGCGGCGTCAAGTTCCTCACCCTGCGCATGCGCTCACCCGCGCTGGTCCGGCACAGCAACAGCCTGACCAGCACCGACTTTGCGACCATCACCCTGGACCGGCCCGGCCCCCACAACAGGCCCAACGTCCACGAGGACACCGCGGTCGCACTGTCGGACTACCCCGGCACCGTCCGCCAACTGGTCGTCACCGGCCTGGGCCACCACCAGCCCACCGTCATCATCACCAACGACCACCAGGCCAGCCTCAAGACCCTGATCAGCCAATACGCCCGCCGCATGACCATCGAACAGCGCCTGGCCGAGATCATCCGCGCCTTCTGCGCCGACGCCCTGTCCAGCACCGTCAACCTCAACGTCGACCTCGACGTCATGCTCGCCGTCCTGGCCCAGGCCCTGCTTGCCGCCCTGCGCGCCCGCCTGCCCGGCTACCACGCCGTCACCCCCGACGTGATCCAGCGCCGCTTCCTCGAAACCCCAGGCACGATCATCAACCACGGCGACACCATCACCGTCCGCCTCGAACGACGCGCCTACGCACCCGTCCTGCGCAAAGCCAGCCTGCCCGCCCAGACCACCGTCCCCTGGTGGGACAACCGCACCCTGCGCTACGAGTTCGCCTGAACCTTGCGCCGAACCAGCTGCGTGGAAATCCGCGCTAACAGCAGGCAGCCCGACTCCCTGCCGGACAGAAGAGTGTTACGTCCGTTGCGGTGCGGGGCACCCGAGGGGCACAGCAGGGGCAGCAGCGCCAGCGTGGACCCAACGGGACCCAACGTAGGCCTCCGCACCTGATGTGCCCCCGATTCGCCCCGGCCCCAACCCCGTCGTCGCCGGCTGCACCCTCGCTCTGCGACGGCCCGCCGGCCAGCCGTGCCATCTCCCCGACCGGCCCTGCTCCATCTACCGGCACTGCAGCATGCTGCTCAAGGGTGCCAACACCCTGTACCTGTACGCGCCGGCCAACGAGCAGGGCCGGCTCCGGCCGCTGTTTGAGCTGCTGGTCGGCGTGGTGATCGCACGGGCGGAGGAGCGGGCCGCCCGCCAGCCGGACGGCCTGCTCGTCCCGCGGCTGCTGCTGGACCTGGACGAGGCCGGCGACTGCGCCGTGCTCGCCAAGCTCCCGGAGCTTGCGACCACCGCCCGGGGGCAGGGCATCCAACTCCTTCCCCGTCTGGCACGACGAGGCACAGCTCGCCTACCGCGCCAGACCCTCCCTGTCCCTGCTGCCATCCGCGCTGCCGCGCTCGCCAACTTCGCGTACCTGGCGGGGCAGGGGCTCGACCTCGAGCATGCCACCGAGGCCACCGGCCATGCCACCGAGGCCGCCGAGCGCGCGGTGTCGCTCGCGCTCGAGGCGGGCGCGACGAGGATGGCCTCCTCGGCGCGCGTCATCCTCGCGTTGTCGTGCGAGGATCCCTTACCATGGCTGCGCCCATGATCCGCTACTCCGAATCCCCCTTCCCGCTTACCTTCTACGCGATCGCTGAGCCCCAGCCCGGTTCGCGCTGGCAGACGCTCTTCTCCCTCACCTGGCCGGGCTACCGCAGTTGGTATCTTCGCTATGGCGAGGCGGCGCGCCCGAGCTACGCGACATGCCAGCGGCTGCTGCGCCGGCACATGGCCGAGCTCGTCCCCACCTGGGAGCGGCTGGTCGACCTTGCGGGCGGCGACGAGCTCGCGGCTCGCATGCTGACGCTCTACAACCCTCCGCCGTATCTGGCCGGCTGCTCGCAGGCGGTCCTTGTACGTGGGACCCCAACACTCGTGCGCAACTACGACTATGCGCCCTCGCTGCTGGAACGCGTGGTGTACGGAAGCGCCTTCACCGGCCGGCGCGTGATCGGGATGAGCGACTGCCTATGGGGTCTGGTGGACGGCATGAACGACGCGGGCCTCGCAGTCTCGCTCGCATTCGGCGGGCGCCGCGTGGTGGGCGACGGCTTCGGTATCCCGCTCGTCCTGCGCTACCTCCTCGAAGTCTGCGAAACCGCGGCCGACGCCCGCCGCATCCTGCAGCGGCTGCCGGTCCATATGGCGTACAACGTCACCGTCGTCGACCGGGACGGTGGCTTCTTCACCGCGTTTCTCGGCCCGGATCGCGAGCCGGGCTTCACCCGATGGCCCGTCGCGACCAACCACCAGGAGCGGGTCGATTGGCCGGAGCAGGCGCGAGCGACGCGCAGCCGCGAGCGGCAGCAGGTGCTCCTCGACCTGCTGGGTGACGAGTCGGTGGACGCCGAGCGGTTGGCGGATGCCCTTCTCCGGCCGCCGTTCTATTCGACCGCCTACGCGCTTGGCTTCGGGACGCTCTATACCGCTGTCTACCACCCGGCGGAGCGGACGGTCGAGTACCGATGGCCCGGCTCCGTCTGGCGGCACTCGCTTGACACGTTTGCGAGCGGTGAGCATGACGCGATGCTGGGACTGCCCGGCGGCCTGACCTGACGGACGCGAGAGTGACCCATTGTCGGCCGCCCGACTGATTGAAGATGCGGTCGCCCGGCGACGTCGATCCAAACTGGCGCGCCGAGGCGCCAGGTGGGTGAGGTGTGGCGCAGCACCGCCGGGCGGCGGAGGCGAGCGCGATCAGGCCATCTTGAAGGCGAGTGGACCGGGTGGAGGGACGGGCTCCTGCGCGGTCAGCGGGGTGCCGGCGAACTGCGCCTTGATACCGGAGATCCACTGCCTGCAGCGCTCGGTCAGTCGGTTGTCGTCGCCCTGCAGCCGCCCGCGGGTGACGAGCGCGCCGAGGTCGCCGCCGCGGTAGCGGCAGTCGCCAGGAGCCAGGATCCTCAGGTAGAACGCCTCGGATTCGTCCAGGATGCTGTGCCAGTCGTTACCCCAGCGGCGGAAGCTCACGCTCCCATGGTCGTCGATGCTGTAGATCCCAGTCCGGGGCGTAAGCGTGAGCAGCTCAAGCCGGTCGTCGGTCTCCTTGATGATGATCTGACTCCAGACGTCGACGCTGGTCTCTCGCGACCACCGCTCGTTGATCTCGTCGATGTCGACCTCGTAGTCGACGTCGAGGTACTCGAGTAGGTGGAAGAGGAAGAGCGGCATGTCGGCGTAGGCGCCCGCGGTCACGTTGGTCATGGAGCTGATGCCGCTGATCCGTGGGTTGAGCTCGCCGAGGTACAGCTCGCCGCTGTCGAGGTCGACGAGGTAGTCGACCTCGAAGAACCCTCGGAAGCCCTCGCCGGTCAGCCGCTCGCCGAGCTGCCGGGTGAGCTGGCGGGCGTGTTCCTTCTGGTCGTCGGTCAGCGTGGCGGGATAGTCGTTGCCGGCCCACCCGCCGGGGTAGGGCGTGAGTTCGGCGTGGCCGGTGATGTCGTTCATGAGCGGGCCGACGAGCGTCCCGTGGCGGGTGAGCACCGCCTCGACTGCGATCGCCCGGTTGTCGATCCGCCGCATGACCTTGAGCTCCTGCTCGTGGAGCGGGTCCTTGGCGGCGCACTTCTCCCAGTCTGCACGGCTGGAGATGAAGAACGTCGTCTTGCCGGAGTCACCGTAGGGCATCTGCACGACGAGGTCGTCACCGAGCCCGGCCTGCGCCGTCAGCTCCCGCAGCTCGTCGTAGGTGCGAGCGTGACCGAGAATGTTCGGCACGCTGGGGACGCCCGCCTCGTTGCCCAGCTGGGTCGTGACGATTTTCGAGTCGATGTGGTGGCGGAGCGCCGCCGGGGGGTGGGCGATCTGGAGGCCGGCTGCGGTGGCGAGCGCCTCGGTCTCTTCGTCGAACATGACGAACACCGCCTTGCCGCCGGGGCCGTGCGAGTGGACCCAGTCGATCACTTCACGGTGGCTGAGCAGGTAGTTGCAGATGTCCTCCATGGAGCGGAAGTCGGGCGCTTCCCGCTCCTCCGGCACGAAGACCCGCGGATGGCTGCCCTCGAAGGAGTCGAAGTAGGTGATGTAGTAGAAGTTGCGGACCCAGCGGTCGATGCCGAGCAGGTTGAACGCCGTCGGCGAGACGAAGTAGATGGGCGTCTGGTTGGTGCGGAAGAACGACCGTAGCTCGGAGACGCCCCGTAGCTTCATGGCTGTCCCTGTCATCGCGGCCTCCTCGACTTGGCGGTGGGGCTGGTGGCGACGTGGCGGGTGGCTGACGGCGGTGGGGGGTCGACCGGTGGGCGGGCGGTGAAGCCGATCAGCGCCTCGATGGTCTCGGCCGCGGCCAGGACGCGGCCGTCGTCCCGACGCGGCCCGAGCACCTGCATTGAGACCGGCAGGCCGTCGTCGCCCAGCCCGATGGGGATGGCGCACGTGGGCAGGCCGGCGAGATTGGCGTCGTACAGGAACGGCGCCCAGTCGAGGTTCGGGTACGCGATCGGGATCCCGCCGATCTTGTCTGGGTGGTGCCTGCCGTGCGGGAAGGCCTCGCAGCCCACCGTTGGCGTGAGGAGCACGGCCGCGCCGGTGCGGGCGAACAGGTCGACGTAGGCGCGGTGGATGCGCTCGCGCGCGAACTGCGCCTGGATGTACTGCGTGGCGGTGACCTGCTCGCCGGCGGCGATGAATTCCACCGCCGCCGGGCTGAGCAGGTCGCGGTTGCGCTCGTACTCCTCTGCCTCCGAGTACCTGGCCTCGGCGGTGGCGATCGTGCTCCAGACGTGGACCGACGACCCGAGCCTCGGCGAGTCGGAGATGATCGACACGCCGGCGTCGGCGAGTCGGGCGACGGCCGCGCGGAAGGTGCGGCGCACGTCGTCGTCGAGCGGTGCGAAGCCGAGGTCCTCGGAGGCGATGACGTGCAGCGCGCGCGGTTTGGGGGCAGGGATGTCGAGCGGTCCGGGGGGCGTGCTGTGCCGGTCACGCGGATCCGGGCCGACGATCGCGCGCAGCATGAAGCGGGTGTCGGCTACCGAGCGGGCCATCGGCCCGACGGCGATGAGGGTCTTCCAGCCTGGCGACGATGGCTCGTGCGGGACGAGGCCGAACGTGGGCTTGAAGCCGACGATCCCGCAGAACGCCGCCGGGATGCGGATCGATCCGCCGCCGTCACCACCCAATGACAGCGGCCCGACGCCGGCGGCCACAGCCGCGCCGCCACCACCCGAGGAGCCGCCTGCCGTCCGCTCGAGGTTCCACGGGTTCGACGTGCGGCCAAACAGGGCCGACTCGGTGACGCCGAAGTAGCAGAACTCGGGGGTCGTGGTCCTGGCGAAGATCACCGCCCCCGCGGCCTCTAGACGCTCGATTGCCGCGACCGTCTCGGCAGGCACAACTCCGATGCGCGCCCGGGACGCTGAGGTGCATTCAACCCCAGCCATCCAGTGGGAGTCTTTGGTCGTCACCGGGACCCCGCACAGCGGCCCGCCCTCGCCGCGTGCGAGCGCCGCGTCGGCCGCCGCGGCCGCTCGGCGTGCCCGGTCGTCCAGCCGGAGCGAGAACGGGTTGACACTGCGTTCGATCTGGTTGGCCCGCTGCAGCACGGCCTCCAGCGCCAGACCGGCGGACAGCTCCCGTCGGCGTAGCGCTGCCGCGAGGTCGACAGCCGAGAGCTCCCAGATGTCCAACTCGCCGCTCCCTACCCGCCCACATCGCGGGCGTCTCCTGATGTCTCGATCACCATGTGCCTGTCGTTCCTCGGTGGGTTGGCCCCCTCCGCGACCGCCATCCAGCACAGGGACGAGCGCGAAGTGGCTGAGCTACGCTGGGGTCTCGACCACCGTACTCGGCGCTTGCGGCGCCGGGCGGCCGAGGTCCGCAAACGCCTTCTCCAGGATGGTCAGTCCCTCGTGGAGCAGGTGGCCGGGAATGACCAGCGGGGGTAGGAGCCGTAGGACGTTGCCGTACGTGCCGCAGGTCAGCACGACGAGCCCCTCGGCGTGACATTCCTTCGCGACCGTCTGCGTCGCCTCCGGGTCGGGCTCCTTGGTGCCCGGCTTGACCAGCTCGACGGCCACCATCGCGCCACGGCCGCGCACGTCGCCGATCACGGGGAAGCGTTGTTGCAGCTCCCGCAGCCGTGGCAGCAGGGTGTCGCCGATCTGGCGGGCCGCGCCGACGAGGTCCTGCTCCTCGATGGTGCGGATCGCGCCGAGCGCGGCCGCACAGGCGACCGGGTTGCCGCCGAACGTTCCTCCCAGGCCGCCGAGGTGCACGCTGTCCATGATCTCCGCCTGGCCGGTCACCGCCGAGAGCGGGAGGCCGCCCGCGATGCCCTTCGCCGTCGCGATGAGGTCGGGGACCACCCCTTCGTGCTCGCACGCGAACCAGGCGCCGGTGCGGGCGAAGCCGGTCTGGATCTCATCGGCAACGAAGACGATCCCGTTGATCCGGCAGTAGTCGGCGAGCCGGGGCAAGAAGCCCTCGCCAGGAACGACGAAGCCGCCCTCGCCCTGGATCGGCTCGATGACGACGCAGGCGACGTTCTCGGCGCCGACCTGCTTGTCGATCAGCGACACGACCTCGGTGGCCGCCTCCTCGCCGCAGCGCTCCGGGCCGGTCGGCCAGCGGAACGGGTAGGCCATCGGCATCCGGTAGATCTCGGGTGCGAACGGTCCGAAGGCGTGCTTGTACGGCATGTTCTTCGCCGTCAGCGCCATCGTCAGGTTGGTGCGCCCGTGGTAGGCGTGGTCAAACACCACGACGGCCGGCCGCCGGGTGTGGGCGCGGGCGATCTTGACGGTGTTCTCGACCGCCTCCGCGCCGGAGTTGAACAGCGCCGACCGCTTCTCGTGGTCGCCCGGGGTCAGGCGCGCCAGCTCCTCGCAGACCGCGACGTAGCCCTCGTACGGTGTGATCATGAAGCAGGTGTGCGTGAACTCACCGACCTGCTCCCGCACGCCTGCGACCACACGCTCGGCCGCGTTGCCGACGTTGACGACGGCGATGCCGGACCCGAAGTCGATCAGGGAGTTGCCGTCGACGTCGACGAGGACACCCCCGCCCGCGCGCGTGATGAAGACCGGAAGCGTGCTGGCGACGCCGCGGGCGACGGTCGCGGTGCGGCGCGCGAGCAGCTGTTGTGAGCGCGGACCGGGGATCGTGGTCACCAGCCGCCGCTCCTGCGGCAGCGACGGCCCGCCGTGGCTGTGGCTGCTCATGGTCACAGCACCTCCGTCCCGTGGACAGGTGCCGCTTCAGTCGTGGCCTGCCGCGAGTGTCCCACGAGCGATGCGGGTGCGGACACGGTGAGCTTGCGCTCGGGTCGAGATTTTGTCCTCCAAGCCTTGTTCGACCGGTCGTCCGCCCGATCGTCGGTGGCGTGCGTTCGGGTGATCAGGTCGACCTCCATGAAACGGCTGGCCAGCTCCTCGAAGTACGGCTTCGGCGGCACGACCTCCTCGGGGGCGAAGACGCCGCGCCGGTCGATCACGCCCCATGCCAGGAACTGCGCCACGATGCTCGGCGGGACGCCGGTGTCGAGCTGCCCGGCTCCCGCCTTCCACGCTGCGTGGGGGCAGATGACGCACTCAGCCAGCACCTCAACGGGGCGCTCGTCGCGGTCCTGGCCGGTCAGCCGGACCAAGATGGCCTCGGCGTCGCCGGGCCCGGCCTCGGCAGCCGGGCTCGAGGTTGTCGCCTCGATGCAGCGACGGAGCACCATCCGGGGCACGACCGGCTGCTGGTCGACCTCGAGAGGCTCGGTCCTGGCCAGACCAAGCCCGGTCAGCAGGCGCATGCGGATCATGAACTCGGCCGGGAACCCGATCTTGAAGCTGACCGTCCGCACGCCCCGTTCGGCGAAGTAGAGCGGCAGCGTGGCCACCTCCGAGTGGAGGGCATGGCCGAGCGCGAGGCGGCCGACAGGGGCCGGGAAGTCGACCTCCTCAAGCCCGCTCATCGCCGGCACCTCGGTCCAGCCGCCATCCACGTAAGTCACCGCCGGCACGCTGAATTCGTCCAGCAGGGTGTCGATCGCGAAGGGGACCGGTAGCGGCTGGGTCCAGGGGGCAAACCCAGCCATGCCGACCCGGACGTGCACCTCATGGACGCTCGCCAGGTCGCGAGCGGCATGCGCGGCCATGAGGTTGGTGGTGCCGGGACTCCCCCCCATGCCGATCACGGCCGTGACCCCGGCCGCGGCGAACCGGTCGTGCAACGCGAGCTGCGGGCCGGTGGTGTGGAACAGGCCACCGAGGTCCACGTAGTGGGTGCCGGTGTCCACGCAGGCCTCCATCACCGGCAGGTTGAAGGCGTAGTGCATGCAGTTGCACACCACGTCGGCCCGCGCGAGGGCCCGGCGTAGGGCGCCCGGGTCACGAGCGTCCACGACCATGGCCGAGACGTGCGCCGAGCCGATCGCGCCGGCCCGGGCCGCTGCCCAGCCGGCCGTCTCGCTTGCGCGCGCACCGTCGCGCCCGGCCACGATGACTTCGTCCACGCCGTCGGACTCGGTGAGGTCGCGGACCGTCCAGCGGCCCATGGCCCCGGTCCCGCCGAGCACGACCACCCGCATGCAGACCTCCTTAGGGTCGACGTGTCGTGATCCTCTCGCTGGCTGAGGTCTGGCCCTGTCTGGACAGACTGCCTTCTCGGGGAACCGCGCGAAAATGGCCAAGCTGTCCATTCTTGGGCAGAACACCTGTACGAAGTGACCCTATGTGGCCGGCGAGGAACGCACCGTCACGTACAACTTGCACAAACCAGGGCGTCGCGCCGGGCGACTGGCCTCACGCACGCCGAGCAACAGGCCGCAGCCCGTCGCCAGACGGCGCTATGCGCTCGATGCCCTTCAGGAGCATCACCTCGTTTACCTCCAGGTGCTCTCGCAGTTCCTTCCGAAGCCGCGCGGGAGATCGCAACCGCACCGCCTTGACGAGCGCCCGATGCGCCTGCGCCTGCCGCGCCCCCGCCTTCGGATCGAGAAACGAGTCGGAGAACGCGAGCCGAGCGTAGCGCGCGCCGGCATGCCAGAGGAGTTCGAGCACCCGGACGTCCCAGCTCGAGGCGGCTGGACGTAGCAGGCCGAGGTGGAACTCGCGATGCTCGTCCAAGACCCGGTCAGTGTTTGACGGCTCGAACGTGTAGGCGTCGAGGGTCGACTCCAGCTGTTCGATGTCCTGGTCGTCGAGGAGTGTGCAGGCGCGGCCAGCCAGGTCCACCTCGATCAGCTTGCGGAGTCGGTACATGCTTCGAAGGTCATCGGCGTCGATCGGGGCCACCACCGCACTGCGCCCAGGTCGTAACTGGAGCACGCCGTAGCCCTCGAGGCGGCGCAGCGCCTCGCGTACGGGAATGTGGCTGACCTGCAGCTTCCTACACAGGTCGACGATCGAGAACGGCTCGCCGGGAGGGAGCGAGCCGTCAAGGATCGACCGTCTGATCTCCGCGGTCACCTGATCGACGATGGAGGCCGGCGCGACCGGGCGGATCCCCCGGGCACTGGGCGGTGGCTCAATCATGGCTGCTCCAGGATGCGGATGGACACCATGACCCGCTCGGTGGCAGCGACCGAGCAGGTCCAAGCCACATGGTATCGGCCGATCCCCGCCGTGAGGTCGGGGCGATCCCGCCCGCCATCGCCGGTCGGAGCAGCGGTGAGAACTGACCCATGGCGTCATCGACCTTTTCATGGCTCTGATATGAGAATATATGATCTTACACTCCATTCCATGGGAAGCTGATCTGCCCATCAACGGCCCTTCCGCGCGGTGGCAAGGGGAGTTGAACCGACATGAGCATCGCAACCAACGAGCAGGCCGTGATCGACGCCGTCAAGCCGCAGCTCTACGTCGGCGGGCGGTGGCGGGACGCCGGCAAGGGCGGCACCTTCATGGTGGAGGACCCGTCCACCGGCGAGCCGCTGTGCGAGGTCGCCGACGCCGACGTCGGCGACGCCTCGGCCGCGCTGGACGCGGCCGTCGCCGCCCAGGCTTCCTGGGCCGCCCACCCGCCCCGCGAGCGGGGCGAGATCCTGCGCCGTGCCTTCGGGCAGCTCACCGCCCGCAGTGACGAGCTGGCCCTGCTCATGACGCTGGAGATGGGCAAGCCGCTGGCCGAGTCCCGCGCCGAGATCGCCTATGCGGCCGAGTTCTTCCGCTGGTTCGCCGAGGAGGCGGTCCGCATCGAGGGCCAGTACGCGGTCACCCCGGCCGGCAAGGGCCGCATGCTCACCATGCGCCAGCCGGTCGGGCCCTGCCTGCTGATCACGCCGTGGAACTTCCCCATGGCCATGGGCACGCGCAAGATCGGCCCGGCGGTCGCGGCCGGCTGCACCATGGTGGTCAAGCCGGCCAACCAGACCCCGCTGTCGATGCTGGCCCTGGCCCAGATCCTCGAGGAGGCG
>DASYUT010000104.1 GCA_036000965.1 Actinomycetes bacterium | reverse complement strand
CTTGGCGCCGCGGCGCCGCGCGATGCGCCGGTAGCGCTCCCCCAGGAAGGTGTCGGTCCTGCCGGCGGCCACGGCGGCCTCGCCCAGCACCCGGGCCAGGTAGGGGTTGCCGTGCCCGGTCGTGGCTTTGCCTTTCTTCTTGCCGGCCGACTCCTTGACGCCGGGCGCGAACCGGGCCCAGGAGGCCAGGTGGGCGGGGGTGGGGAAGCGGCCCATGTCGGTGCCGACCTCGGCGATGATCACGCAGGCGGCGGTGCGGCCGACCCCGGTGACCGCATCCAGCCGGTCGGCCGCCGCCGCGAAAGGGGTGATCTCGGCCTCGATCTTGTGGTCGAGCTCGGCGATGTCGGCGCTGGCCTGGTCGATGCGGCCAAGCATCGTGGCGAGCAGGAAGGCGTGATGGTCGCTGAAGTGGCCGGTGAACGCCTCCTCCAACATGGCGGTCTTGGCGCGCAGGCGGCGGCGTGCCAGCTGCGCCAGCGCCTTGGGGTCGCGCTCGCCCGCGATGAGCGCGGCCAGCATGTCCCGGCCGGAGACCCCGAAGCTGTCGGAGGCGACCACCGAGAGTTTGATCTGGGCGTCCCCGGGCAGCTTCTCGACGCGGTTCTTCTCCGCGGTGCGGGCGGCGACCAGGTCGGCGCGGTAGCGGGTCAGGTCCCGCAGCCTGCGGATCGGCGGCGGCGGGACGAAGCTTGGGCGCAGCATCTGCCGCTCGGCGACCTTGCACAGCCACACCGCGTCCAGCCGGTCGGTGGTGGGCCGCCCCGGCAGGTGCCTGACATCGCGGGCGTTGACCAGCCAGGTTGGATCGTCAGGAGCAGTTGTTCACCGATATCGGACTCTTCATGGAAGAGGTTAGGACGGGAGAAGTTGTGCGCATTCTTCGGGGCGACTACGCGCTCATGCGAAGCACTCTCTTTGGTCCGCCCTTATTCTTCCACGTGCCTTCCTCAGGTGCAGCAGTAACCAAGGAGATGGGGGCACGAATTCGGCGGTTTGGAACGGATGGATCATTGAAGCCGCGTGTGGCGCTCAACTCGGAGCATCCCATAGTTGTGGAAATCGAGAGGTTTCTGCGGCAAGGCTCCGAGCAGGACAAGTTGTCCATGAGCAATTGGCTTAGCTCGTTCTGCGATGGGGTGGTGGAGGATCGAAACCTGAAGGTTCCTGCTGCGAAATGGAGCACGCTGAAAGGCTCACTTGAGATGATGACCGGAATGGATTTGGACCCGTACTCTGTGCGGGACTTGCGGATGTCGACCTAGCCGTCTTGGAGGGCTGGCTCCGGCGTTAGCGCCGTATTCTTGCGGGCCGAGTTGACCTATCCAGCTAACCAGCAACTCTCGGCCCGTTGGCTTCAAGATCGGCCGCTGAGGTGAGCATATCGGCGTGCTCCTCGGCGCCCACCGCTGCACGGAAGCGAGCTATCTAACAACGCCGGTCCCCTGCGGTGCTCTGAAGCGGAGCGGAGCGCCGAAGGGCCTCGCGAGCCGACCACGCGTCAACGGCATGCAAGAGGCCAGGGGTTCGAATCCCCTCAGCTCCACCAGCTCCACGTCCACAACTGCCTCGGACGCCCATTCACTCCCGCGTGCCAAAGATTTGCCAGAAACCGCACCGCTCGCGGCCTCACGGCACATCACGGCGCCGCCCTCGACATGACCGCCGACCTGCGGCCCCGTAGTGGGGGAGGGAGTGCCGTGAGGCCGCGTGTGCGACCCGCACCTCCTTCACACGGCAGCGGTCAGGTCGGTTAGCCGCTCATGCCGACCGTATCGCCGTCGGTGCCGGCGAGCTGAAGGTGGCGGTAGATGGCGGCGCGGCTGACCCCCAGCGTGGCGGCGATCGCGGCCACCGTGTGCTCACCCGAGGCGTACAGCTACCGGGCGACGGCGAGCTTGTCGGCCGTCATGACGCTGGGACGGCCACCAATGCGGCCGCGGGCCCGGGCAGCCGCGAGCCCGGCAGTGGTGCGCTCACGGACCAGGTCGCGCTCGAACTCGGCCAGGGCGGCAAACACGTGGAACACGAGCTTGCCGCCCGGGGTGGTCGTATCGATGGACTCTTGGAGCGAGCGGAACCCGACACCGCGGTCGGCGAGCTCGGTGACGGTGTCGACCAGGTGGCGCAGGGAGCGCCCGAGCCGGTCGAGCTTCCACACCAGCAGGGTGTCGCCGGGACGGAGCTGGTCGAGGACGGCGGTGAGCTGGGGCCGGTCGGTGCGGGCGCCGCTGGCGCAGTCGGTGAAGACGCGGTAGCAGCCGGCCTGCGTGAGCGCGTCGACTTGGAGGTCGGGGTGCTGGTCGGTGGTGGAGACGCGGGCGTAGCCGAGCAGGTGGCCCATGCCCGGGAGTGTCGCAGAAGCCTGTGACGCTGCTGGTGGTGCGACGTTGCTTTCGGACACGGGTTGTGGACACGCTCAGGGCCTGGTCGAAGCCCCGCCCGGGCGGGGTGTCGCAGAAACGAGCGGTTCTGGACAGGGTCACCTCAGCGGCAAACGATCGCGCCTTTCGGCTCGCGGAATCCTACGTTCAGCTCTCGTCAGCCCGAGTGCCCGCGGCAGGACCCGACGAACCGAGGGTTGAGGCGCGGGTGACCCAGCAGCTGCCAGTCGCGTTCGCCGAACTCGTCGCGGCGATCTGATCCAGCCGACTGGTCGCTTTCAGCATGCCGCTGGTCCATAAGACGCCACATCGCCGATCAGAGCGATCGCTCTGCCGCGGTGCCGATCGTTTGCGCCACTCCGGGAGACGTCACGGCGGTGGTCACCGCTCCAAGGCTCGCCGACCGCACGGTCTCAGCGTATTTGCCGAAGACGCCCCACGCCATGGCTGCCTGCGTCGGAACATACCTGGCGCGCCTCGCCTCCAACTCCGTTTCTGGGAGGTCAAGGGTGATCTGCCGTGTGGTGACATCGATCGTGACGATGTCACCGTTGCGGGTGAGGCCGATCGCCCCGCCCCCGGCCGCTTCGGGAGCCACGTGGGCGACCATGAAGCCGTGGGTGCCACCAGAGAAGCGGCCGTCGGTCACCAGCGCCACGTGCTCGGAGAGCCCGGCGCCGACGAGGGCGGCGGTGACGTGGAGCATCTCCCGCATGCCAGGGCCACCGACCGGCCCCTCGTTGCCGATGACGATGACGTCGTCGCGCTGGATCTGCCCGTCCTTGACGGCCTGGAAGCAGTGCTCCTCGTTCTCGAAGACCTTCGCGGGTCCTGCGTGCCTCCTACGATCGTGGCCGGCCAGCTTGATCACACAGCCCTCGGGCGCGAGGTTGCCGTACATGATCTCGATCCCACCGGACTTCTTGAGCGGCTGGTCCAGCGGCAGGATCACGCGCTGGCCGGGTGTCTCCCGTGCCGCTGCCGCGATCTCACCCAGCGTCCTGCCATCGACGTTGCGCGCGTCCGGATGGACGAGGCCGGCCTCGACGAGTCGCTTGGACAGCAGCGCAAGCCCGCCCGCGCGATACAGGTCGGTGGCGACGCAGCGGCCGCCGGGCTTGAGGTCGGCGAGGATCGGTGACCGCGTGGCGACCCGGTGGAAGTCGTCAAGCTCGAGCTCCACGCCCGCCTCGTGCGCGATGGCGAGCAGGTGCAGCACCGCGTTGGTCGAGCCGCCGGTCGAGACGAAGCTCACGATCGCATTCTCGAATGCCTCGCGCGTGAGGATCGATCTGGGGAGGACATTGTCTCGCACGAGGCCCACCACCAGCTCGCCCGCCTGACGGGACACCGCTGGCTTCCGCCCGTCGCGTGCGGGCACCTGGTTGGCCCCAGCAGGACCGAGGCCGAGATACTCCATGACGCATGCCATGGTGTTTGCGGTGAACTGCCCTCCGCACGCGCCAGCGCCAGGACACGCGGCCTCCTCGATGGCTTGCAGGCCGGCGGCGTCGAGCTTCCCGGCCCCGTGGGCGCCGACTGCTTCGAAGACGCTCACGATGGTGAGGTCCTCGCCTCGGAGGTGACCCGGCGCGATGCTGCCGCTGTAGAGCACCAGCCCGGGAAGGTCCAACCGCGCCAACGCCATGGCGCCCGCCGGGATGGTCTTGTCGCAGCCGACGATGACGACCAGCCCGTCGAACATGTGGCTGCGCGCCATCAGCTCGATCGAGTCGGTGATGACCTCGCGGCTGATCAGCGAGCCCTGCATGCCCTGGGTGCCCATGGTGATGCCGTCGTTGACGGAGACCGTGGCGAACTCGAAGGCGGTTCCTCCGGCTGCCTCAATCCCACCCTTGACCCACTGGGCGACCTCACGGTGGCTGAAGTTGCATGGACCGGTCTCGCTCCACATGTGCGCGACGCCGATGTTGGGCTTCGCCAGCCGCTCGCGCGTGAACCCAAGCGGGCGGAACATGGCTCTGGCTGTCGCCAGGCCGGTGATCGTCGCGCTCCGGAGCGGCGCAGCCTCAACCTCCGACATCAATCCCCTCCGCCTCTGGGTAGCCCCCCGTCGAGCTGTACAGCCTAGACCCGGTGTCCAGTCGCCCAGGCCGAACAGGCGGATCCCTGCGCCGGCGCGGCGCGCCGGGCTGCGCGGTCGAGTTCGCCGACGGCCGGCGCGAGGCCCGTGACCTTGCGCAGGTGGGCCGGTTCGTCTCCGAAGAAGCCAACCCTGGCAACGCCCTGGGTGTGGCCCGGGTGGTGGCGCGCCTGCCCGCGCCGCTGCTCGACCAGGGGGTGCGGCTGGTCGACACGCCCGGGGTCGGCTCGGTCCACCCCCACAACACGCTGGCGACCGGCGCCTACCTCCCCAACCTCGACGCCGCGGTGCTGGTCGTGTCGGCCGACCCGCCGATCTCCGAGGCCGAGCGGGGGTTCCTCGCCCAGGTGGTGGAGCACGCGGTGCGCCTGTTCGTGGTGCTCAACAAGGCGGACTACCTCACCCCAGATGAGCTTGCGCGCGCGGTGGGGTTCACCGAGCGGGTCGTGCGGCAGGTGGCGCCCGACTGGCCGGGCCCCGTCTATGCCCTCTCGGCCCGGCCCGGGGTGGGCGACCCGGCCCAGCTGGCCCGGTTCCGGGAAGACCTGGCCCGGTTCTTGCGTGAAGGGCGGGCAGCTGCGGTGACCGACGCGGCGGGTGGCGCGCCGGGCGCTGGGCGCACTGCGGCTGACCCTTGCCCTGGAGCGGCATGGCCCAGGAGATGATCTACCCGCTGCCGCCGGTCTTCGTGGTGGTCGCCCTGGGCGCGTCCACGACCAAGCTCGGGGCCGTCGAGGGAGCGCTCGCGGTCGGGGTGACCGTGGCCCGACTCGCGACCGGGCGGGTGGTTGACCGCGGCGGCTCGCCGCTGCGGCTCACCCCCGCGCCTCCTACGCCCTGTCGCTGCTGGCCCGGCCCCTGCTGGCGCTGGCCTCGTCGGTCGGGGTCGTCGGCGCGCTCCGGGTCGTCGACGGGCTCGGGAAGGGCGGCAAGGACGCCCCCCGCGACGTGCTCGTCGCCGCCGACGCCGCCGCGGGCGGGGCGGGCCGGTCGTTCGGGCTGCAGCGCATGCTCGACACCCTGGGGTCGGTCGCCGGTCCGCTGGTCGCTGGCGCCGCCCTGCTCCTCGTCGGGCGGGCGAGACCGGCCTACGGGTGGTGTTCGCACTCGCGGCCCTGCCCGCGGTCGGCGCTGCCGTCCAACTCGCCCGGGCCCACGATGTTGCCCCTGTCACCGCGGCGCCCGGCGCGCAGCCGGGCCAGCTACCACGCCCGTTCTGGGTGCTGCTCGGGGCGCTGACCGTGTTCGGGCTCGCCAACTCAAGCGACACGCTGCTGCTGCGGGCCCGCTCGGCAGGGCTCCGCGCCCCGGCGCTGGCGTTCCTGTACGCCGCATTCAACCTCGCCTATGCGCTGCTGGCCCTGCCCGCCGGTACGCTGTCGGATCGGATCGGGCGCCGGCCGCTGCTGCTGGTGGCCTGGTCGGCGTACGCGCTCGCCTACGCGGGGTTCGCGGCCGCGACACGGTCCTGGCAGGTCGTTGGGCTGTTCCTGCTCTATGGGGTCTACTACGCCGCCGGGGAGGGAACGGTGAAGGCCTGGATCACCACGCTGGTCCCGGCCGACCGGCGCGGCGCCGCCTCTGGGCTCGTGGCCGCGGCGGGCGGGTTGCTGGTCCTCCCGGCCAGCGTGCTCGCCGGGGTGCTGTGGGACCGACACGGACCCGAGGCGGCGTTCCTGACCGGTAGCCTCGTCGCCTTTGGCCGCCCTCGCCATCGTCGTGTTCGCCCCAGGGCTACGTCAGGCGGGTCGGCTTAGCCCACGGAGCTGATCTGCCAGCGAGGGTCGCCACACCCAGATGACCGCATACCCTCCTGCGCTTCATCTCGGCGTCACTGAGAGCACAGGTGCCCAACGGCTGCGCCTCGACGCTACCCGCTCGGCGAGCGTAGCGAGCGGCCGGGCCGCCGTCGTTCGGGTCGCCGCATCTTGCCCGCTTGCGTCCGATCCCCGCGCCGTCGTTCACAGGCTCGACAGGCCCAGGCCGCCCTCGACCGTCCCAGCGGCAGTCATGCGCATGGCCGGGACCAGCTCGCTGGTGACCAGCCCGGTCTCCTCGGTGAGCTCGTCGACGATCTCGAACCAGCGGCGGGTCTGCGCCGGGGTGTCGACCATGACGGTGAGCGTCGGGACGCGCCGGCGCAGCGCGAGCAGGCGGTCGCCGTGGGGGGCGTGATCGCCGGCGTAGCCCCACACGCCGCGGAGCGCGGTAGCCCCGGCCGCGCCCGCCTCGCGTAAGCGCCGGACCAGCTGGACGTACAGCGTGCTGCCGTCGTGCTGGGCCGCCCCCTCGGCGTAGACCATGAGCTTCTGCCAGATCCCAAGCCCGCTGTGGTCGGTGTCGGGCAGATGGTGGGGCTCGGCCAGCCGCGCCCCGTCACGCTTGCACACCCGCACCCGCTCAAGCGTCACCAAGGGGCGCTCCAGCAGCGCGCCGAGCCGGGGCAGCACCTGCGCGATCATCTCGCCGGCGCCGACCGCGATCACCATGAGCGGCACGTTGGCGTTGCGGCCGAAGAACTGGGCGCGCCGCCGGAGCCCGACCATGGTCCCGTCGACCCCGAGCAGGACAGTGGCGCCCGCGACGCCGTGGCGGTGCAGCAGGTCCACGACGGCGAGGAATGCCGGCGCCCCGCCTGCCCGCTCCTGGCGCCCGAGGTAGATCGTGAGCTTGGTCTCCTCGGCGAGCGCCTCGGGGAACCGCACGGCGCGGATCCGCCCGACCAGCAGCCGGGCCCGCTCGAGGGTGACCAGCCCGTCGCCGATGAGGGTCGTGACCTCCGGCAGTGCCTGCTCGATGCGCTCGCGGGTGTCGACCGCGACCGTCACCAGCGGCAGGTCCTCCGACAGGGTCAGCAGCCGCTGGGTGTGCAGCCGCTGCTTGAGGCCGAACCCCTCGACACCGCGCAGCAGGACGCTGGTCTGGAAGCCGTGCCGGCCGTACAGGTCCAGCAGCGCGTCAGCAAGGAAGCGGCCACCACCGACCCGGTCGTGCTCACCGAAGTAGATCGTCAGCTTCAGGGCGTCGTCGTTCACAGTGCCCCTCCGATCGCCCGCCCGAGCGCTGCGGCGAGCAGGCCCGCGACCAGGCTGAGCCCGACATTGACCGCAGCCGGACCAAGCTCGCCGTCCTCACTCAGCCGGTGGGTCTCGAACATCCAGGTCGAGAAGGTGGTGTAGGACCCGATGGCCGCCGTGCCCGCCAGCAGCAGCGCGCGGCCGGTGACCGGCAGGCCGACGAGCAGGCCGAGCGCCACCGCGCCGGGGAGGTTGACCACAAGCGTGCCGACCGGAAACTGGCGGCCGGCGCGGCTGGACACGACCGCGTCGATTGCGAAGCGGCCAAGCGCCCCCAGGCCACCGAGCAGCCCCACGCCGAACCAGACGAGGGCGGTCATCGCAGCACCCGGACCCGCCGGACCAGCGCTGTCGCGGCCGCGACGGCCAGGAAACCGGCGCTGACGCTCGCGATCGCGTAGCTGACGGCCAGGGTGATCCGTCCAGTGTCGAGCATCCGCAGCAGCTCCACCTGCATGGTCGAGAACGTGGTCAGCGCGCCGCACAGACCCGTGCCCAGCAGCGGCCGCCGGTAGGCCGACACCGGCAGCCGCTCCTGCAGGCGGGTGACGAAGTAGCCGAGCAGGAACGCGCCGGCCACGTTCACCACGAACGTCGGCCACGGCCACGCGAGCGGATCGTGCGACCCCAGCTGCGCCGACCCGGCCCGGGCCAGTGCGCCAAGGAACCCGCCAGCGAAGATCGCGGCGAGTTCCCGCCAGTCGACTCTGGGCACCAGCGCCCTCCGGGTCCGGGACGGTGAACGATCCGTCGGTGCCACGTGCTGGACCACCTCGACACCTTCCAGTCATCGAGGGAGTCCCCGACCGGCGAACCATACCCAAGCCCTAGGTTGAAAATGACCCGTCGCCAGGGCAAACTCGCAGGTTACTGATGCGGTCGACGCGGCGCTCGCCCCCTCCGCGGAGCAGTGGACGGCCCAGGGGCTTGGCTGTGATGCCCGTTTTCATCCGCCGGGGTGGCCCGCCAGGGCCATGGGTCACTGATATGGAACGGCTTGTCAAGGCGACGGTTTCCCCTGGTGGACAGCATGGTGTTCAGGGTGTCCAGGCGTGCGGGCAGATCGCGCGGGACCCGGGCGGATGATCTCGGGTGTGGCTCCCCCTACCGGGCCGGCCGGTACTATGGCCTGCGCCCGACCAGGCTGGAGGAAGGACCCGCGTTGGAACGCTCCGTGGCCCAGTGGGCACAGGCCGAACCCGCGGCGCGGGACGTCGTCCTCAACCTCGCCGAGCGGGGGGTCGCGCTGCAACCCGCGGCCGAGACAGCTATCCAGCTCTGCCGCCCCGACCGGCCGACGGCGACCGGCCTGGCCGACGGGCGGTGGGTCGCCGAGGCCTACCTGGCGCTCGGCGAGCGGCTCCGTTCCCTTGACGTCGGCCACCCGATCGGCGGCGTCGTGGCCGTGCTGCTGGACCGGCACTCGCGCCTGGTGCGCCTCGCGCTGGAAGCGGTCGAGCCGACGGCCAGCGGGGGAGCCGGACCCGGGCGCGGCCCTCCGGCCGGGCTCGGGCAGGCCGCCGGCGAGCTTGTCGGCGTCCGCGACCTGCTCCGGCGGACGGTCCGCATCGACGACCGGCCGGTCACCGACCTCCCGGCCGGAGGGCGCCTGTAGGGGGGTGTCGCGGTCGATTCGCAGCAGGCCGCCAGCCTCGATTCCATCGCCTCCATGAGACGCTCGTCATCGAAGGCGTGGCGGCCTACAAGGAAGGCCGGCCGCCGTTTGCGGATCTGGGGCGCCCTGGAGTCCGCAGGGTTGGCGCCGGCTTATGGGGCGGCCGCCGAGAGGTCGCCTGGGACGAGCCGATCCGTCAGTCGATGGCCGAGGCGTCCGCCGTCGTCGGGGAGGGGGTCGGCACGCCGGCGCTGGGTGCCACACCGCCACCCGCTCGTCGGCCTGCTCGGGCCGCTGGTCTCGCCGCCGCCGACGGGACCGACGCGGTGCGGCCGTGGGACGCTGTGGTGGCCTTCGCCGCCGTGCCGGGGGTGCTGGAGGTGTCACGTCCTCGTCCACGTAGGTCAAATAGCGCGTCGCGTGGCGGGTGCGGCAGGCATGCAGTTCGGCCTGCAAGGCGCGGAGCCGGCAAAGGGAAGGCGACTCCCTATGGCCGCGCAGCCTGACCAGGATGAGTACACCGGCCAGGCCAATGCTAACAAAGCTGCCAGATGTCACAATCTGGGAGTGACGTGGAGCACTGACACCTGATCGGGACAAGCCAACGATCAAAGCGGATCACGGGCCTACCGGATGTATCACCCGGCGGCGTGGGGCCTCTGTGTCAGCGGAAGGCTCGGCGAGAAGCAACCGGGTGGATCTGCCCCGGCCGTCACACGCCCGTAACCATGCCGGAACGGTCGAGCGCTAGAACTGCGCTCGAGGAGTCACAGATGGTGTCTCATCCCCGATGAGTATCCCAACACCGACCTGGAGACATCCCAACCGAGTGTCAATGGCCATTGAGATCTCCCCGGGGATGGTCGTGAGATCTCCCCGGGGATGGCCATGGGACTTTCCCGTGATCCTCAGCATCACGGCCACGTCATCACGGCCACGTCGCCTGGGTGGCAGTGGGCAGCGGGCGGGAAGGACAAACCATCGAGGCCAGATCCGGGCGGTCCTCGGCGGCCTCCGCGGCGGGGGTGGTCCCGGCCGCGCGGCGAGGCTCGCGCGAGCCGTCGTATCGGCCCGTCGATGACCAGTTTTTCTGCGTCATCTCGTGCCGCCAGCGGCCCCGAGACTGCTTCCCCACTCGCGGTCGCGACGTTGAAGTACGTTTGAAGTACGCAGGATGCCCGAGGGCAGGTCGCGTTCGACCAGGTGGAGACTACCCGGGCGCCACCACGTTGGTGGGTGCGGTCAAAGGGGGGGTGGTGAAGATGATGCGGGGCATGCCGTGCAGCCAATGAGCTGCAGGAGCATCGTCCGTGCCTGTCAGCGGAACGGGCAATCCTCTTAGGGAGGGGGCCTTCCCAGGGAGGGCTCGGAGTCGGGAAGCTCTTGATTGATGCTCTTGGCAAGGCGACTCAGCGATCAGTGCCAAGCTCCCAGTGGGAATTGCGAGAAAGAAGGAGAAGGAGGCGAACCAATGTTTGGACTAGCTATTAGAAACGACCGCCGCGAGCTGAACCCGGCCTTGGGCAGTATCGGAGAACTAAAAAATGTGATCTCCCACAGCGTGCTTGAGGCGCGCAGGTTCACTGATGTCGTGAACACTCCTGGGGAAGTCGCTGGAAACAGGGATGCATGTAGGGTCTCCATCCTCCATCTTCACATTGCCGACAGGAGTTTCTGGCGAGTCGTTGTGTGTCTGCGAACCCAGCTTCGATCAAGCCAGAGCGACGCGCGATGAGGTCTCTGACGCAATCGACCAACTGAAGTTCTTCTAATGCTTTCGCAACATTCGGACCGTCTGGTTCGAGGTCGCTGGAGCAAGCGGCGTCGTAGTGGGCTGCAAGCCGTAGGGGGTGGACTTCTAAGTTCACCTTCATAAATGCCCTCTCATCCTTCGAGTTTCTGAGACTTGCCGGTTCAGGCAATTTCCGAGGGGCCGAAGCGTAGGGCGTAGTCACCGGCCGACCCTCGCGTCGTGCCATCTGCGTGCCATCCGCGGCGGGCTCGGGCGGCTCTTGGCGGTCACTCACGTCACTCTGACCTGTGCCCGCTTCTCCATAGGTACTCGACAGCAGGTACTCGACAGCAGGTACTCGACAGCACGAGTGGTAAGGATGTGCTCGCTCACGCCTGAACGATCTTGCCGTGCCCGGCCGGTCGTTGCAGTCCCTGGGCGCCGAGGGACCGGGAACGCCGTACGGCGTCGGCGCCTGGACGGGACCGCCTGGCCTGCCTTGCTCACGGCACCTCGCGTGACTGCCCGCGACGGGCCGGGACGGCTACCGGTGGGGGAGTGGCCCATGCCCTGGTCAGCCCGCAGCGCTTGGATCGGAAGCGCACGCACCGGAACGGTACTGAAACGACTCATAACCCAGAGGCGCTTGGGGCATGTCTGGGGCATGGAGCAGGGGACAGCAAGGGACAAGAACGGTTCCGGGCGGGCAGTCGGGATCTCGTTTTCACCTGCCCGAACGCTTCTGTCCAGGAACGAAGGAAGCACCGTGCCGTGTATGGCGTGCAAGAGGTCAAGCGCCGCCAATCCCGCCGGTTCCCTCAAGATTGGAATCATCCATCTGTCTAGCACGCTCACGCCATCTTTCCAGTTCAATTTGCTCCGTGTTGCCCTCAATCCACCTCATTAATGCAGCGATGTGATGACTCGCTTGCCAATCCAACGGCACGAGCTGATCCTCGTAACTCTTGACGTACCACCAGCAGAAATTCTCTCCGAACATCTCCGAAACATAGCTCTCATGGATATTCCTGTACTTGATCGCCAGCCATAGACGCTGGTAGAAGTACATGACGTTCCAGACATGCTGTGTCGCATCGGCCGAGAGCTTCCTCCTCATTGCATCGAAAGTCTCGGAGCCGTGATCCCGAACCGTCTTCCCAGCAAGGTTTCGCGAGTGAGTCATCTCAGGAGCATGAAACTCGCGATGCATAGCGAATGCTGTTTCGAGGCGATCCCGCCTTCTGGCGGCAAACCAGGTGATGGCGGCACCCACCAGCGTGCCAAGCAATCCGGCCCCCACGGATATCAAGGCCCCCATCGCCCAACCTCCTCCGCAAGTAGGTGTCAGGCACCTATGGCACGGCTAACAGATCCGACGTCTACCTGGGCTACCCAGGGTTGCCGGTGTCGATGACGGTCAGATAGCGGGTTGCGCTCTTCGTCGCGCCCGCCTTTGAGCATGTGACCGTCACTGGCCAGTTTCCTGGCGTAGTTCTCGTTCCCACCAGCCATGTCCAGGCTACCTCGCCGGTACTTGAGGCCGTCTTCGCATCGAGGCCCTGAGCCTCACTCGGGCCGGACTTATAGACCACTTGGATGCTGCAGCTGGCCCTGGCCAAGGTACGCGCGGTGGCGCTGACCGGGTTGCCCTGACCAGTGGCGGGAAGGCTTGTGATCACGACGGTGAGCGCGGGCGCCGGCGGGCGTGTGGCGGGAGGCCGTGTGGCCAGCGGTCGGGTTATGCGCGGCCGCATGGTCGTCGTGGGTGCCGTGGTTGCCGCGCTGGTCGTGGGTGCCGTGGTGCACCCCACCCGGGCGGAGGCTGGGGCCTCTGGTTTGGCGGCGGCTGGCCCCACCCAGGCGATGGGCCTTGATCGGGCGGCGGCCCTCAGCGTCCGTAGACGGAGATGTGGTTGCGGCTCGTCGAGGTGAACGGCTCTCGATCCCAGCCGCCCCAGCGATTCTTCAGCCGTAGCCCGGCGATGCGCGCCATGAGGTCGAGCTCGCTGGGCCATGCGTAGCGGGTGACGATCGGGTAGAAGCGCAAGCCCTCCCGGGAGAGCACCACATGGCTCTCGTCGAGCCGCTGCGTGACCGGGTCGTGCCGCCCCACGTCCAGTCTGACGTGCTCGACAGCGACGTGCTCAGCGTCCACGTACTGGTCGTCGCGCAGGCGGGTCAGGTAGCTGGGCACGAATGCTTCCACGACGAAGAGCCCGTCGTCAGTGAGGTGCGCGGCGACGTTCTCGAAGCAGCGAACCTGGTCTTCCTGGGTCAGGAGGTTGAACAGCGTGTTGAACACGATGAAGATCAACTTGTAGGTGCCCTCGACGGGCACATCAGCGAAGTTGCCCATCGTGACCGACAGGTGCTCACCACCACGCTTGGCCCGCAGCTTGGCGACCATCGCAGGCGAGAGGTCGACACCGTCAACCCGGATGCCGCAAGCAGCGAGGGGCAGAGCGATGCGACCGGTGCCGATCGCGAGTTCCAAAGCCGGACCGCCGCGTGCGAGCTGTTCCAGGAGCGCAACGGTCGACAGCTCATCGCCGCGCGGTTCGGTGTCGTAGATCTCTGCGGTGTCCTCGCCGAAGCTGTCGACCGGCTCGTAGCCTTCCATGACGCCAGCATTGTCACGCGGCGTCGTCAAACGCAAAGCGTTTTACGGCCGCGAGCGCACCGGTCTTGTGCGGATCGCCGTCCTCTTGCCACCCCGTTGTGCCGTTTCATCCACCACATGGGCGAGATCGCCCTCCTCCGCGACCTGTGGCGGTCCCGCTCCACAAGCCCCCAATAAGTTCAGAGAAGCTCGTTCGGATGCACAGGCTGCCGCTGCGGTACTCCGGGTGAAAGCAAGCGACGAAGGCGTCCAGGTCGTGGCGATTCTGGGCGTCGGGGAGTCGCTTGAGCACCTCGGTCGCATGCCATCTCCTGTTCACCGAGTCCAGCCGTGCTCGGCGGCCCCACGATGAACTGGCGGGGCCGAGCGTAGATGACCCGGGCAGCACGTAGTTCGAGCGCCGGGGCCGTCGTGGGGCCGCGAGCCAGCGGTCAACAGCGGTCAATCACCGTGCTTGGCGGACAGCTAACGACCCGGTCAAGTCTCCTGTTTGAGGGGATTGCATGGCCGTCGTGGGCGGCGCGCAAGCTCCAGGGCTGCACGAATGGCTCGGCGCTGCATGCGTCGCCGGTGCCGATGGCTGCTGGCGGGTAGGCCAGGATGCCAGCTGGCCGGACGCTGACTTGGGGGCTGGTGGCGATGCCCCCCCGCCGCTGGTGCGCCATCGTGGGTGGCAAGGTCAACCCTGGTCAGGTGCCACCAGGAGGTGCTGGCACGACTGGGACCGGGGCGGCCTCGAAGCTGAGGAGGGATGCACGTGCGTATCTGGTTTGTCACCAAGGGGTTGGGGGTCCACCACCGTGCCGGGGCGCCGGCCGGGCGAGCGGCCGAGCGGCCGGGTGATGCGCTGGGAGGACCCGGGTCGCGGTCTGCTCCGGGGAGGTTGGGCGTGCTGCGCTGCCCGCTGGTGGCGCTGGTCGCGCTGGCAGCGGCGGGAGCGCTGGCGGCCGGGTGCGGCAACTCGGGGTCGGGCAGCTCGGGGGGCTACGGCGGCGCCCCGTCAGGTGGCGCCTCGTCGGGGGTGGCGACGGTCGCCGCGGCCAGCAGCCGGCTGGGGATGGTCCTGGTCGACGGCAGCGGGCGGACGCTGTACCTGTTTGAGAAGGACCGGCCCGACCAGTCGGCCTGTAGCGGCGCCTGCGCCGCCGCGTGGCCGGTGGACCAGAGCAGCGGGGCGCCCAAGGCGGGCAGCGGCGTCACAGCCGCGCTGCTGGGCACGATCACACGCAGCGACAACAGCACACAGGTCACCTACAACCACCACCCGCTGTACTACTACTCCGGCGACAGCGGGGCCGGGCAGCAAAACGGCCAGGGCGTGGACGCTTTTGGCGCCGCCTGGTTCGCTGTGGCGCCCGCCGGCGGTGCCGTCAGCGGCGGCGCCACCGCCACCACCGCCACCACCGCCGCCAACGGCAGCAGCGGCGGCTACGGCGGCTACGGCGGCTAGCTACTAAGCTAGGTGCCAGCCGCCGAGCGCGCCAGCCGGACCGGCGCCGCGGCCGTGCCGGCCCATGGTGAGCCCACGACACCACCGGCGGTGACGTGGGCTCTGCGGGTCGCCACCGACTGCGTCGACACCGCCTTCCTGCCCGACGGCACCCTCGACGAGCTGCCGCTGCCCGCCCGCATCGGCCGGGCCCGGGTCGGCGGCATCGACCTCAACACCCCACCGATCCGGGCCGCGCTGGCGGCGGTCCTGGCGCTTGCCGCCGCACCCGGCGGCCTGCACCGTCGCCGACCCCGGCCACCAAGGTGGGAGGCGACGGCCGGCCAGACCGGCTCCACCATCCGCCAGGCCGCCGACGACCTACCCACCCTCCGCGGGCAAGGACCTGATCGTCAAACCCGGCCGGTCGCGGCGCTCCCAGGTCCCCCCACCAGCCGCCCGCACCATCGCCGCCCTGCTCACCCTCCGCGACCAGGTCATCGGCCCATCCTGGCCGGTGCCCGCAGCCCCGACGCGGCCGCAAACCCGCCCACTGGACCGCCATCGACCCAGACGACGAGACCCTCCGCGTCGGCATGCAGACCCGCTTCCTCGACCTCGGCATCACCACCAGCAGTGCCGCGGCATCGACAACCTTT
>DASYUT010000103.1 GCA_036000965.1 Actinomycetes bacterium | reverse complement strand
CCTGGGGTGACTGCTGCGGAGGTGTTCGCGGCGGTGCGGAGGGTCAGGTTGCCGGGTGGGGCGATCAGGGCGACGCCGGGGGCTCGGGGGCTTGCCAACCTGCGGTCGTTCTTCTTCTTGCAGGGCGTAGACCAGCCGCCGGTCGACCTGACCGTGCGTGGGTCGACGGTGCGGGCGCGGTTCGAGGTCGTCGAGTACCGCTGGAGCTTCGGCGACGGCCAGGCGCTCGTGACGGCCGGGCCCGGCACGGCAGGTCAGGACAGCGAGGTGCGTGCGACCTACCGGCGGCGAGGTCGCTACCCGGTCAGCGTCGAGGTGGCCTGGAAAGCCGAGGCGTTCCTCGAGGGCAACAGGGTGGGCGAGGTTGACGGGCTCGCATCTACGGCCCAGGTCACCTACCCGGTGGCTGAGGTGCAGACCGTGCTGACCCGGTGAGCAGTCGGTGCTCAGCTGCCGGCCGTGCTCGGCTGCCCGGCAGGAGACGAGTCATGGGGACCCTCCGGGATGCCCGTTCCACCAGCAGTGCGGGCAGAACGGGGAGCGGCGCGGCACCGACAAGCCGGGTCTGTGCCGCTCGACGGTTGACCCGACCTGCCCGGGATCGGTCACCGTGGCCGGGACCGGGTTCTCGTCGCCGCTGGCCAGGACCATGATCTGCCCTGGATCGAAGCGAAAGGCAGGCGCGAAAGGATCGTCCGCCCGCTCGGCTGGTCGCCTGTGGGTGATCTCGACGGCGGCGACGGCAACTCCGACGAGCACGGCGCCGAGCATGAGGGCACTCGGTCGGGGCGCCGCGAGGTGCCGTTCGGACAGGGTCTGCGGGTGCCGGGTGGATTGCCTTCCGCCGGTGCTTGCTCTGCGGTAGCCTCCGTGCACCGGTCCGGGCGCATCCGGCCAGGTCGGACGGGTTGGCGGATCCGCACCCGCCCCGTCCACGCGGTGGAGCGAGGGAGAGGAAGGAAGCCTGTGGGGACCGCCCTGATCGTGATCGTCATGGTGCTTGTGGTGCTGCTGGTGCTGGCCGCCATCTCGATCTACAACGGGCTGGTGCGCCGGCGGAACCACGTCGACAACGCCTGGAGCCAGATCGACGTGCAGCTCAAGCGCCGCTACGACCTCATCCCGAACCTGGTCGAGACGGTCAAGAGCTACGCCGCCCACGAGCGTGGCGCCCTCGAAGCGGTCACCAGGGCCCGGGCCGACGCCATCAACGCGCGGGGCCCAGGCGACCAGGCCGCGGCCGAGAACGTGCTCAGCGGCGCCCTGAAGAGCCTGTTCGCGGTGGCTGAGTCGTACCCCGACCTCAAGGCGAACCAGAACTTCCTGGAACTCCAGCAGGAGCTGGCCACCACCGAGGACCGGGCGGCCTACGCCCGGCAGTACTACAACGACGCCGTGCTCGCCTACAACAACACGGTCGGCACGATCCCGAGCAGCATCCTCGCCGGGATGTTCGGCTTCACCCAACGCGCCTACTTCGAGGCCGGGGGCGAGGAGCGGGGCCCCGTCCGGGTCCAGTTCTGACTGTCCCGGCCGGCTGACAGCGGACCGCCATGCCCCTCCTCGTCCTCGCCGCCTCGAGCGCGGCCCCGCTGCTGCCGGGGGGCGGCTCCGCCCGGGAGCAGGCAGAGCGCCTGCTGCTCGCCGGGGCCATCGTCGCGCTGCTGGTCTGGGGTGGTGCTGCTGCTGGTGGTGATGGCCACCCGGCCGCGGGAGGTCGACCCCGGGCCGGCCACGATGGAGCTGGGCGACGAGCCGCCCGCGGTGGTGAACCTGCTCGCCAACGACTGGCAGGTCACCGCCGACGCCGTGCCGGCCACCCTGCTCGACCTGGCCTCCCGCGACCTGGTCGACATCGACCAGGTCGGCCCGGACAACACCATCGTCCGAGTGCGGCGCAGCAGCGACCCCAGCCTGTCGCCGTACGAGCGGCTGATCCTCCACCACGTGGCCGGTCTGGCGGTGGACGGGGTGGTGCCGGCCCAGGCGCTCACCACCGGTCCACAGGACCAGTCCAAGCGCTGGTGGAAGGCGTTCACAAGAGAGGTGGTGGCCGATGCCCGGCAGCGCGGGCTCGCTCGCGACCGCTGGAGCCGGGGCGCCAAGGCGGCGGTGCGGGCGGCCGCGCTCGCCCCGGCGATCCTCGGCGCGGTTTGGCTGCTCGTGGCCAGCGACATCGGCTTCGGGGCGGCGGTGGTGGGCTTCATCGCCTTCACCGCGCTGGCCGAGGCGCCGTCGAGGTTCGCAAGCGAGCGCGACACCACGGCCGGGCGTGAGGCGGCCGCCCGCTGGCTCGGGGTTCGCGCCTACCTCGGCGACAACGAGTTCTTCCCCGGCCTGCCGCCTGCCGCGGTCGCGATCTGGGACCGGTACCTCGGCTACGGCGCCGCCATGGGCGTCGCCACCGGCGCCGTGCGAGCCCTGCCGATGGGCGCCGAGGACGAGAACCGGGCCTGGTCGGCCTATGGGGGCACCTGGCGGGTGGTCAAGGTCCACTACCCCCGGGCCCGCATCCTCTGGGGGAGGCACCCGGCCGCGGCCTTCCTGCTCGCGGTGGCGATCGCCGCCGTCGGCTACGGAGCCACCCGCCTGACGCTTGGCGTGCGCCGCGCGACCGACGGCTACACCGACTCGGTGGCGTCCTGGGTCCTGCTGATCGCCACCCTGCTTCTGGTTGCCTCGGCGGCGCTACTGGTCTGGGCGATCTCCGCCGGGGTGCGGGCGCTGCTCGACGCCACCTCGCACCGGCGGTTCCAGGGGCAGGTGCTCCGGCTCCGGTCTTGGAGCGACGACAACAAGACCCGTTACGTGGCTGCCGTGGACGACGGCAAGGCCTCCAAGGTCAAGGCGTGGTTCGTGCCCCAGGCGGTGTACTCGCAGCTCCGGCCGGGCCATCTGGTCGACATGGACGTCGGGCCCCGGCTCGGCCACGTCTTCCAGATCAAGCGCGTCCCCACAGCCGTGCCGGACCAAGCCGGGTCCCAGGTGCCGTCCGCGGTCCCTTCGACGACCACTCCCTCCGGGCCGGTCCCTTCGATGACCACTCCCTCTGGGCCGATCCCTTCGGCGACAACCACCTCTGGGCCGGTCCCTTCGGCGACCACGGCCTGCGGACCCGGGCCGGTCCCGGACGAGGCCCTGGCAACGGGCCAGTTCGCCGCCGCGTTTCCGGCCCTGCTCGGGGGCCTGCTGGCCACCGGACCGGACGTCGACCCGAGCGGCCTGATCAACGCCGACGAGGCGGGCCGGGCCCTCGGGGAGCCGGTCGGACCGCCGGAGACGGTGCTTGGCGAGCGGTCCAACCCGATCATGCGGATGCGAGGTTGCCAGTACGTCGCGGCGTCGGGCAGCGGGTCGTCGGTGGCGGTGTTCACCGCCTCCGGAGGCGTGGTCAAGGTGATCATGCAGGCGGCGCGGCGGCTGGGCGACCCCGAGCCGGGCATCGGTGACAGCGCCTACCTGCGTCAGGACTCGATCGTGGCGTCGCGCGGCGACGTGGCGGTCACCATCCGGCTCCAGGGCCGGGCGGCCGACCCCGGCAAGCCCGATGTGCTGCGCCAGCTCGCAACCGCAGCCGTCAGCCGCCTCTGAGCAGGTCCAGAACGAGCCGCGCGTCGCTCGGCCCGCGGTCCCACCAGATCGTCGTTCGGCCCGGCCTCTGCGGTTCCAGCCGGCTGGTTCCGCTCAGTCCTGCCCGCGGTCTCGCCCGCTGTGGCCCGGGTCCTTCCGGCCACCCGTCTGTTCCTGGTCGAACACGTCGATGCCGCCAGGGGGAGCGACGTCGGTGCCGCCAGCGGGAGCGACGTCGGTGCCGCCGGGGTCGGCGACGCCGGTGCCGCCAGGCGGGGCGACCCCCGTGGTGGCCCAGTAGTCAAGGCCGTAGTGGCCGAACAGGGTGGCCTCCTCGTCGGGGGAGAGCTGGCCGTGCACCTCGATCCGGGGTGCCTCCCGGATCAGCGCCTTCGGGTAGGGCACGACGATCTCGCTGCCTTGCTGGGTCGCTTGGGTGAGCGGGACGAAGGTCTGCTTGGCGCCGAACAGCCCGGTGCCGACCAGGGCCCAGGTCGGCTGGCCGGTCTCACGGTCCAAGTAGAACTCGCTGATCGGGCCGACGGTGAGCCCTGCGGAGTCCACCATCACCATGTAGCGCCAGCGGTTCAGGGTCTCTTGGTCCAGGGCCGGCATCGGGCGTCCTCCTCTGATCGGCCGAATGGGCGCACCAGCCGGGCGCTGCCCGTGCTTCCCAGCTGATTAGCCTCCGAGCGGTCCCGCCTAACCGGACGTTCCGCCCTGGCCTGCCGCGGGCCTCGCGGCCTTATGCCGGGCTCCACCCCGGGGCTGACTCGAGGGCTGACTCCGGGCCTGACGCCGGGCCTCACGCCGGGCCTCACGCGGCCTGACGCCGGGCCTCACGCTGGCTGACGCCGGGCCTGACGCCGGGCCTCACCCGGGCGACTCCGGGCCTGAATCCGGGCCTCACGCCGGGGCTGACTCCGGGGCTGACTGCTCGAGCTCTAGGCCGACCGTCTCGGGCAGGCGGGTGAACAGCGGCGAGAGCAGGGCCACCGGGGTGGCGACCAGGGCCGCCGCGGCCCAGAAGTTGTCCAGCGCGGTGACGAGCAGGCCGAACACAACCAGGCCGCTGACCGCTCCGAGGACGCCGCCGGCGCTCAGCCAGCCGGCCACGGTGGCGCGCACGCTGGTCGGGAAGAGCTCGCTGGCCAGCGCGCCGAGTGCCGGCGCGAACGCCGACGAGGCGAGGATAGCGAGCAGGTAGCCGGAGATCGCGCCCGCTGCCGACCCGCTGTAGGTGAGCACGCAAGCCACAGCGACCACGGCCTGGGAGGTCGCCGCGGTGACGCGCCGGCCCAGCCGGTCGGCCGCCCACCGTCCGGCGAGGAGCCCGGCGAGCCCGATGGGGCCGGCCGCCGCCACCATCACAGCGGTGGTGGACCGGCTCAGGCCCAGCACACTCTCGGAGTACACGAACAGCAGGCTGTTGGCGGGGCCGGTCACGAAGCCGAGAGCGCCGGTGAGCAGCGTGAGCAGCCACAGACGGGTCCGCTGCACAGCGCTCAGGCGGACCAGGACGAGGCCCCGGCGTCCCGGCGTCCCGGCCCGCCTCGCAGTCCGCCGGACCTGCTCGAACCGCTCGGGCTCCTCGAGCCAGCGGCTGAGCAGCGGGATCGCCGCCAGCGGGAGCAGCAGCAGGGCGAACAGGCCCCGGAAGCTGAGCGCATCGCCGGCCACGCCGCGCACGATGGCGGTGAGCCCGGCGCCGATGCCGTAGCCGGCCGTGACCAGAGCGATAGCTTTGGCACGGTCGGCGCTGCGGGTCTCCTCGGCCGCGAGCACCCCGCTGACCGCGTTGGTGGCCGAGAGCAAGGGCCGGCCGAGGGCGAACAGCGCCACGAACCACCAGTAGGTGGGGCTGAGCGCGGCCGCCGCCGAGATGGCGAGCCCGAGCGCCGAGCAGCCGAGCAGCACCCGCCGCCGGCCGAGGCGGTCGGCCAGCCCGGCCAGCGGGAGGCTGCCGAGCGCGGCCAGCCGGATGATCGCGAGGCCGACCCCCAGGGTGGTGAACGACAGCCCGACCCGGGCCGCTACCGACGTGCCGTCGGTCGGCTCGCCGAACGCCTTGGCGACGTCGGCGAGCGCGGTGGTGACCCCGAACTGGGCGAAGCCGGCGGCGACCGAGAGCCCGGCCGCGGTGAGGATCGCTGGGTGGCGCCAGCCGTACAGCCGCAGCCGCTGGGGCTGGGCAGCGGGCGGGCCGCCCGCCTTCGGCGGGCCGGGGGTGCCGGTGGACGTCACGTCGGGTCGATCACCAGCCTGACAGGCGGTCGTCAGCCGAGGTGGGGGCAGCGCCAGTCCGTGGCGGCGGAGGAGGTCTCCTTGATCGCTCGGGGCGCGACCCAGCGGAGGAGATTCAGCGCCGAGCCGGCCTTGTCGTCGGTGCCCGAGGCGCGGGCGCCCCCGAACGGCTGCTGGCCGACGACGGCGCCGGTCGGCTTGTCGTTGACGTAGAAGTTCCCGGCGGCGTAGCGGAGCCGGCCCATGGCGTCGAGGACCGCGCGGCGGTCGCTGGCGAACACCGACCCGGTCAGGCCGTAGGGCGACTCGTCCACCAGGTCCAGGGCGGTCTCCCAGTCGGCGTCCTCGTAGACGTAGACGGTCAGGATCGGGCCGAAGAGCTCCTGGGTCATCGTGTCGGAGCGGGGGTCGTCGGTGCGGAGCACCGTCGGCTGGACGAACCAGCCCTCGCGGTCGTCGCCCGTGCCGCCGGCCACCACCTCGGCCCCGGCGGACCGGGCCTGCTCGATGGCCTCGACGTGGCGGCGGAACGCGCGCTCGTCGATGACCGCGCCGAGGAAGTTCGACAGGTCGGCGACATCGCCCATGGGCAGCGAGCCGGCCAGGTCGGCGATGCCCTCCCGCACGGCCGGCCAGAGCGAGCGGGGGACGTAGGCGCGCGAGGCGGCCGAGCACTTCTGGCCCTGGTACTCGAACGCCCCCTGACCGAGGGCGACCACCAGCCGCTCAACGTCGGCCGAGGCGTGGGCGACCACGAAGTCCTTGCCCCCCGTCTCGCCAACCAGCCGCGGGTAGTTCCGGTAGCCGTCGATCCGCTCGCCCGCCTTCCGCCACAGGCCCCGGAGCACCGCCGTCGAACCGGTGAAGTGCAGCCCGGCAAAGGCTGGGTGGGCCATGGCGACGTCGCTGACCAGCGCGCCGTCGCCGTGGACGAGGTTGACCACCCCGTCGGGGAGCCCTGCCGCCTGCAGCAGCTCCATGAGGTAGTGGGCCGACAACGCCTGCTTCTCGGACGGCTTCCAGATGGCGACGTTACCCATGAGCGCCGGCGCGGTCGGCAGGTTGCCGGCGATCGAGGTGAAGTTGAACGGGGTCATGGCGAGCACGAACCCCTCGAGCGGCCGGTAGTCCATCCGGTTCCACACGCCCGCGGCTGAGATCGGCTGCTCGGCGTAGATGTCGGCCGCGAAGCGGGCGTTGAAGCGCCAGAAGTCGGCCAGCTCGCAGGCGGCGTCGATCTCCGACTGGTGCGCCGACTTCGACTGCCCGAGCATCGTGGCCGCGTTCACCGTGTCCCGCCACGGCCCGGCCAGGAGGTCGGCGGCGCGGAGGAACACCCCGGCGCGCTCCTCCCAGGGCAGCGCGGCCCAGTCGGCGGCCACGGCCAGCGCGGCGTCGATCGCCTGGTGCACGTGCTCCGGCGCGGCCGCGTGCACGTCGGCGAGGACCAGGTCGTGGCGGTGAGGGGCGGCGGCCGGGAACGTCGACCGGCCGGAGACGGCGGTCCCGCCGATGACCATGGGCGCCTCGATCCGCTCCTTGCCCATGGCGGCCAGGCGCTGCTCGAGCCGGCTCCGCTCGGGTGTCCCCGGCGCGTAGGTCCGCACGGGCTCGTTGACCGGGTCGGGCACGCACGCGGTCGCGGTGGTGGTTCCGGTTGGCCAGGACATCAGGTCCTCCTCGGGCGGCTCGGGTGTGCCGCCGGGCCGACACGCCGGCTCCGGCGACCGCGTCGGCTCCAAGGGTAGTCGCCTTCCCCCCAGACATTCCCGAGGCCAGGGCGAACTGGACGGTCCCGCGGGCGGTAAGCCGGGCGGTCCCGCGGGCGAGCGAGCCGGGCGGGTCCCGCGGCGGGTAGCCGGGCGGTCCCGTGGGCGTGCCATGATGGAGCGGCGACGAGGGACTTCCCGGACACCGGCGGCCGGCCAGACCAGACCAGGGCGGCAGGGCGACCGGGCGGTCCGCTCGGCGGCCTGCCGGGCAACGGGACTCGAGGTGACGCGGATGGACATCCGGACGCTGCTCGAACGCACTGCCGCGCACGCGGCCGGCTTCCTCGAAGGGCTTCCCGAGCGGCCGGTCGGCCCGACCGCCACCCTCGAGCAGCTCCACAAGACGCTCGGCGGGCCGCTGCCCGCCGGGCCTGGCGACCCCGGGCAGGTCATCGACGACCTCGCCGCCGCGGCCGAGCCGGGCCTGTCCGCGATCCCCTCCGGGCGCTACTTCGGCTTCGTCATCGGCGGCGCCGTTCCGGCCGCCCTGGCCGCCGACTGGCTCACGGCCACCTGGGACCAGAACGCCGGCCTGTACGCGATCAGCCCGGCCGCCGCGGTGGTCGAGGACGTCACCGGCCGCTGGCTGGCCGAGCTGCTCGGCCTGCCCGTCGGCGTGTCGTTCGCCTACGTCACCGGCTGCCAGATGGCCAACTTCACCGCCCTGGCCGCCGCCCGCCACCACGTGCTCGCGGCCACCGGCTGGGACGTCGAGACCCTGGGCCTGGCCGGCGCCCCCCAGATCCGGGTCCTGGCCGGCGAGGAGCGGCACGTCACCATCGACCGCGCCCTCCGCTACCTCGGCCTCGGCACCGCGAGCCTGCGAGCGGTCCCGGTCGACGGGCAGGGCCGGATACGCCCGGACGCGCTGCAGACCGCCCTGGCCGAGCCGGGCGGGCCCGCCATCGTCTGCGCCCAGGTCGGCAACGTGAACACCGGCGCCATCGACCCGGTCGGTCCGATCTGCGACGCCGCCCACGAGATCGGCGCCTGGGTCCACGTCGACGGGGCGTTCGGGCTCTGGGCAGGGGCCAGCCCGTCGCTCGCGCCCCTGGTGGAGGGAGCCGGGCAGGCCGACTCGTGGGCCACCGACGGCCACAAGTGGCTGAATGTCCCCTACGACTCCGGGCTGGTGTTCACCGCCCACCCCCTGGCTCACCGGGCGGCCCTGGCGGTGGTGGCGAGCTACCTCATCCACGCGGACGAGGACGCCAGGCGGGACGCGGCCATGTGGACCCCGGAGTTCTCGCGCCGCGCCCGCGCGTTCCCCGTCTGGGCTGCGATCCGCTCGCTCGGCCGGTCCGGCATCGCCGAGCTGGTCGAGCGCTGCTGCGCACACGCGCGCCGCTTCGCCGACCGTCTCGGCGGGCAGGCAGGCGTCGAGGTCTGCAACGAGGTCGTCCTCAACCAGGTGCTGGTCCGCTTCCTCGACCCGGCCGGCGACCACGACGCTCGCACCCGCGAGGTCGTCCGCCGGGTCCAGGAGGACGGGACCTGCTGGCTCAGCGGCTCGACCTGGCAGGGCCGGGCGGTGATGCGCATCTCGGTGTCCAACTGGTCCACCACCACCGAGGACGTGGACCGGTCCGTGGCGGCGATCCTGCAGGCCGCCGCGCAAACGCCCTGAGGCCGCTCGTCAACCGACTCGACACGGCGGCACGAAGGTGCGGGCCGTGTGCAACTCGTGCTCTGGGTGCCTCCTGAACCAACTCGGCCCCGGGTTGCCTCGTGATCGGGCTGCCTCCTGAACCGACCCGGCCCCGGGCTGCCTCGTGAGGGGCCTGGCCCCGGGTTGCCTCGTGAGGGCCTGGCTCTGGGTTGCCCCTGAACCGGCTGGCTCCGGGTTGCCCCTGAACCGGCTGGCTGCGGGTTGCCTCCTGAACCGGGCGGATGCAGCATGCTGGTAGGAGGGCGGGCCCGGCCCTGGCTGGTCCAGGGGAGGGCGCCAGTGCTGCGGTGCGCCGGAGCTTGTGAAGGAGGGCACGAAGATGGCCGAGCTCTCGAGGCCGGTCGGGCTGGGACTGGCCGCCCGCGGCAGCGTGACCGACGCCGTGGCCTGGGCCGAGCAGGCCGGGCGGGCCGGGCTCGACTCGGTGTGGATCCACGACAGCTACTTCGAGCGCGACGCGGTGACCTACGCATCGGCCGTCGCCGTCCAGGTGCCCGGGATCCGGGTCGCCATGGGCGCGCTCAACCCTCTCACCAGGCACCCGGTGCTGGTCGCGATGACCGTGAGCGCGATCGACGAGATGGCGCCCGGCCGGGTGATCCTCGGCATGGGCACCGGGCTGCCGCTGCGCCTGGCCCAGATGGGCATCCCCTACAGCCCGGAGGCCGGGGTGGAGGCGGTCAGCCGCGCGATCGACACCATGCGGGCGCTGTGGAGCGGCGAGCGCGTCCCGTCCGCCACCCCGGGCCTGCCCCCGGTGCAGCCGATGTTCCCGACCGTGCACCGGGTGCCGATCTACGTGGCCGCCTACCGGTCGGCGTTCCTCGAGCTGGCCGGGCAGAAGGCCGACGGCTACCTGGCCCGCCCGGCCGAGTCGGTCCCGTCGCTGGCCAAGATGCTCGTGAGGCTGCGGGCCGCCTCGGTGGCCGCCGGGCGTCCGGAGGACGCCGTGGACGTGGCCGGCTACCTGCTCACGCTCGTCGACCGGACCCGCAAGGAGGCCCTGAACCGGGCCAAGCGCGAGCCGTTCGTGATCTACATGATGAGCGTGCAGTCCGACCTGGCAATGCGCCGGGCCGGGCTCGACCCGGAGCTCAAGGACCGTGTCGCGGCGGCCTGGCGGGCCGAGGACTATCACGGGGCGGCCAGGCTCATCCCGGACGAGCTGCTCGACGCGTTCATGCTCTGCGGCACCCGGGAGGAGGTGGCGGCACGGGCCGCCGACTACCACGAGGCGGGCATGGACCGGCCGGTGCTCCAGCCCGTGCTCCAGGAAGAGGACCAGGTACGCGAGGTGCTCGCGGCCGCCGTGGAGTACGGGACCGCGAGCGCGCCAGCCCAGGTCCCGGCCGTGCGTGGCGCACCCGCCGTGCGTGGCGCACCCGCCAGCCAGGGTGCACCCGCCGGCCTGGACGAGCAACGCCTCGGGCTCGGCACCCGGCTGGGCAGGCGGGTGGCGGCCTGGTCGGAGATCGCCCGGCCGTTCAGCTTCACCGCCTCCACCGTGCCGGTGGCGGCGGCCGGCGCCCTGGCCGCCGTCGACCACCGGCTCTCCTGGCCGCTGTTCCTGGCCGCACTGGTCGCCTCCGTGCTCCTGCACCTCGGCACCAACGTCATCAACGAGATCTATGACGTGCGCAAGGGCATCGACGACATCACCTCGCCGCGAGCCAGCCACGCCCTGCTCAAGGGCCGGCTCAGCGAGCGCGAGGCGTTCGCGCTGGCCGCGGCCGCGTTCGCCGGCGCCACCATGGTCGGGGTCGGCCTTGTCGTGACCCGGGGCTGGCCGGTCGCCGTGCTCGGGCTGCTCGGGCTGGTGGGCGGCTTCGGCTACACGGCGCCGCCGCTCCAGTACAAGTTCCACGCGCTCGGTGTGCCCCTGGTCTTCCTGCTGATGGGGCCGCTGATGGTCGGTGGAGCGTACTACGTCATCACCGGCACGCTGACCTGGGCGGCGCTGGCGGCCAGCCTGCCGGTTGGGCTGCTGGTCACCGCGATCCTGCACGGCAACGAGTGGCGGGACGTGAGCGACGACGCCCGGGCCGGCATCTCCACCCTGTCCATCCGGACCGGGCGGCGGGTCGCCCACCTGCTCTACCTCTCGCTCGTGGTCGGCGCCTACGTGGCCCTGGCCCTGGCCGTGGCCGCCGGGACGCTGCCGCCGCCGAGCCTGCTCGCGATGCTCTCGCTGCCCCTGCTGGTCCGGGCCATCCGGTCCTCGGAGCTGGGGGCGAGCGGGCAGCAGCGGGCGATCGCCATGATCGACCTGGAGACCGCCCAGCTCCACGCGGCATTCGGGTTCCTGCTGGTGGCCGGCCTGGCCATCGCGGCGCTCCGGTGAGGCGCCGGGCAGGGGCCGCGCCGTCCCGGGATGCGTCGGCCCGGGATGCGTCGGCCCGGGATGCGCCGGCCCGGGATGCGCCGGCCCTGGCCGCGCCGGCCCTGGCCGCGCCGGCCCTGGTCGCGCTGGCCCTGGTCGCGCCGGTACGAGCCGGCCGGGCCGACGCGCCGCTGGCCGCCGGGCTGGCCGCCGCCTACGCGGCCTTCGCGCTCACCTTCCGCGGGCCGCGGCGGTCGTTCTGGCAGCGCATGACCACGACCGGGCTGGTCCTGGGTGGCCTGGCCCTGGCCGCCGAGCCAGAGCTGCGGCGGATCCGCTTCGGCCGGGCCGAGGTCGCGGCCGGGCTCGGGTCCGCGGCCGGGCTGTACGGCGTGTTCCTGGTGGGCGACCGGCTGGCCCGCCGGCTGCTTCCCAAGGGGGCCCAGGAGATCGGCGACATCTACGCGCTGCGCCACCTGCGCCCGGGCCCGGAGCTGACGGCCCGGCTCGGGCTTGTCATCGGGCCCGCCGAGGAGCTGTTCTGGCGCGGGTTCGTCAACGAGCGGCTCGGCCGGCACTGGGGCCGCTGGCCGGGCGCGGCCCTCGGCGCGGCCGCCTATGGCGGCGCCCACGTGGCGACCGGGAACTTCACCCTCCTCGGGGCGGCAGGCGTGGCCGGCACCTACTGGTCGGCCCTGGCCGCGGCCGGCATGCCCATGGGCGCCCTGGTCGTGAGCCACGTGGCCTGGGACCTGTGGACGTTCCTGGCCGCCCCGACCTCCGAGGCATCTGACCAGCAGCGTTCCTGAGTGCGGCGACCTCGGGGCCACTGTGGGCCACATCCCGGACGCGACCGCTAGGTCAGGCGTTGTACCGTGGGCCTGCCGAGTCTGCCTCAGGCCGGCACGGACGCCTCGTCGAGGTCGTGGTCGGCTCCGGACCTGGCCGCTGGGATTTCGAGCCCCTGGCGGGATTCGGACCTGCGACAGTCCGGTTTTCGAAACCGGCGCTCTATCCGCTGAGCTACGGGGGCGGGTTGGGAGACGGAGCCGTGGCGAAACGGGAACTCCGACTCCCGAGTTTCGCCGGAGCCCCGGTCTGAACCACCAGGGCTCCGGCGTTTGTCAGGGCAGCGTGTATGCCTCCTTGATCGACCTGAGGCTATGTGGTGGTTCTCACCCGGAAGGGGACGGAGGCAAGTTCACTGCCCCCGGAGGTAACTCTGAAGCGGTAGCCTCCCTCATGGGGGAAGGGGATCATGTTGAAGGCTACCGCCAAGGGGTGGAACGTCGGCGTCCCTCGCTTTGTACGAGGCGGGTGACCAGCGTTGATGACCCCTTCGATACGTGGTCCAAGTGGGTTATCGTCTTCATCGAGCAGTTCGATGACAACGGGGATGTCAGCCAATGCCTCGTCGTACTCGATCCGAAGGATGAGGACCAA
>DASYUT010000102.1 GCA_036000965.1 Actinomycetes bacterium | reverse complement strand
GGTCGTTGAGGCTCTCCCCGGGGACGGTCATGAGGTATCCCCGGAGGCCCCTAAAGGTGGTCCGCCGGACGTCCGAGAAGTCAACTGCAGGACGACCGGTCTGCGCCGCCGTAGGGGGGTCCGCTGCCACCGATGATCCAGGAAGCGGCCCGGGGTGGAGAGGCGCGGGTACAGGCGGCCGACTCGCCCGCGGCGCCGAACGTGCCGACGCCAAACGAAACCGTGCCGACGCCAAGCGAAACCGTGCCGACGCCAAGCGAAACGCCGACGCCAAGCGAAACGCCGACGTCCCAGAGAGCGCCGGTCAGGGCGTTCATCGATCCGGAGCGCTTGGCCATGCTGCGGGAGCTCGACTCCTCCGGCGCCCATGCGGCCGGCATGACAGGTTCTCTGTTGCGGGACCTGGTCGACGGCTTCCTGGCCAGTGCGCCGGTCGCCGTCGCCGACCTTCGCGCTGCGGCCGAGCGCGATGATGCGACCGCCATGCAGGAGGTCGCACACCATCTCAAGGGGGCGGCGGTCACGCTCGGCCTCGCCGCCATGGCAGCCCTCTGCGCAGAGGTCGAGACGTTGGTCAGCTCTGGGGCCCTCATGTCCGCCCGCGGCCTCATCCCCCGGTTGGAAGAGGAGCTCGACGGCGCGAGGAGCGCGCTGGACGCCGCGGTGTCCAGCAGATGAGGTGAAGATCCTCGTGGTCGACGACGAGTCGCTCTCCCGGCTCGTGGTGCAGGCCGTCGTCGAGCGGCTGGGACATGAGTGCGTCGCAGCCGTGGACGGCGAGGCAGGGTGGCGCCGCTTCGTCGACGACGAGCCCGACGTGCTGATCGCCGACCGCTTGATGCCCGGGATCGACGGCCTTGAGTTGTGCCGCAGGGTGCGGGCCGACCCGCGGCCGGGCTACACCTACATCATCCTGGTGACCGTGCTGGGGGACCGCGAGGACGTCCTCCGGGGCATGGAGGCCGGAGCAGACGACTACCTGGTCAAGCCCGTGGACCCGTTCGCGCTCGAGTCCAGGCTGATCGCGGCCGAGCGGGTGACCGCCTTGCACACCGAGCTCGCCTGCTACCGCGCCGAGCTGGCGGAGCTGGCCCGCAAGGACGCCCTGACGGGCCTCGGCAACCGGCGGTCCCTCGAGGAGGACCTCGGGACCCTCCATGCCCGGAGCCAGCGCTACGGCCGTAGCTACTGCGTTGCCATGTGCGACGTCGACCGTTTCAAGGCCTTCAACGACACCTACGGGCATCAGGCCGGTGACGAGGCGCTGTCTGCGGTGGCGCGCAGGATCTCCGCCGCGGTCCGGACCGGTGACGGCGTCTACCGTTACGGAGGCGAGGAGCTTCTGCTCGTGCTGCCTGAGCAGAACCTCGAGTCGGGGCTGGTGGCGGTCGAGCGTGTTCGAGCGGTCGTGGAGCAGCTCGCCATCCCGCATGCGGCCGGGCCCGGGGGCGTGCTGACGCTGAGCGCCGGGATCGCCGCCTACCGCCCGGGCGACGAGACCACTCCTGGGAAGTTGCTCAAGCAGGCCGATGGCGCGCTCTACCAGGCGAAGTCGGCTGGCCGAAATCGAGTCTGCCAGGGTCAGGCTCCGGTTCGGGGCGGGGAGTAGGGCTGGTGGGGGAGGCCGGCCGGGCAGGCGAGGCCGTCGAGGTCGCCGCGTACCCGGGCCGGGTTGCCAGCCACCACGGCGCGCGGGGGCACGTCGCTGGTCACCACCGCGCCCGCGCCGACCAGCGCGTCCTCGCCGATCGTCACGCCGGGCAGGACGGTGACGTTGGCACCCAGCTTGGCCCCGCGGCCGACCCGTACCCCGCGCATGCACGCGGCCACGTCCGGGCAGCGCGGGAACGGGGCATTCGTCAGCACGACCCGGGGGCCGATCCAGCAGTCGTCCTCGAGCACGCAGTACTCGGGCACGAACACCCCGGTGTGGAGCCGGACCCGGTGGCCGATGCGGACGTGGTGCTCCACGACCGAGCCGGTGCCGACCGAGACGTCGTCGCCGATCTCGTTGTCCTCCCGGACCAGCACGTGGTGGCCGGTCTGGAAGCGCTCGCCGATGCGGCTGCCCGCGTACACCACGGTGTGGGAGCGGAGCAGCGCGCCCTCGCCGATCACGGTGACCGGGCCCTGGTACTCGTGGCCGTCGACCGCCTCGCGCTTGGCGGTGGCGGTGGTCGCGCCGCCGGCGGGCTCGCCCACGATGCAGTACTCGCCCACCCGGCTGCCCGCGCCGAGCCGGACCCCGTGGAGCACCAGGGCGGTGGAGGCGACCTCGGCCTCAGCCGGCGTGGAGGCCACGCGGGTCCCTCCTGCATCGCTGGCGCGGTCGGGGGCCCGGCCGGCGCTCGGCCTCAGCCGGCGTGGAGGCCACGTGGGTCCCGCTCCCGGCCAGCCGCCCCGGCCGCCCCCGCCGCCCGGGCCGTCCCCGCTGCCCCGGCCACCCCGGCCGCCCTGGCCACCCCGACCTGGAGCCCGCCCTTGTCGAGCGACTGCTGGGCGGCCTCCAGGGTGGCCACGACCCGGACCCCGTTCCAGGCGTCGGTGCGCGGGGTCGTCCCGGTCGCCACGCACTCCAGGAAGTGGTCGAGCTCGAGGGCGAGCGGCTCGGTCAGGTCGGTCCGGGGCACGTGGATGTCGCCCGAGCGGAGCCGGAACTGGTACTCGCCGAACTCGCCCACCCCGACCGGGTCGGCGCCCTTGTCGTAGACCCGGAGCTTGGCCTCGGAGTCCAGGTCGTCGAAGACGACCATGCGGCGCGAGCCGACCATGGTGGTGCGGCGCAGCTTGGACGGGTCGAGCCAGGACACGTGCACGTGGGCGAGCACGTCGCCGTCGTAGCCGAGGGTGGCGAACACCACGTCCTCCACGTCGGTGTGCAGGTAGCGGGCGCCGCGGGCGGCGACCCAGCGGGGCGCCGCCCCGACCAGGTAGTTGGCGATCGAGACGTCGTGCGGCCCGATCGACCACAGCGCGTTGATGTCGTGCTGGATGCGGCCCAGGTTCACTCGCTGGGAGTGCAGGTAGTACAGCTCGCCCAGCTCGCCCGCCTGCAGCAGCGCGCGCATCTTGGTGACGGCCGGGTTGTACTCGAAGGTGTGGCCGACCATGAGGACCCGCCCGCTCGCGCCGGCCTGCTCGGCCAGGTCGACCGCGTCGGCGGTGGTGAGGGCGAGCGGCTTCTCGACCAGCACGTGCTTGCCGGCGGCCAGGGCCAGGTGGACCAGCTCGGCGTGGGTGCGGGCGGGCGAGGCGATCACCACCGCGTCCACGCCCGGGTCGGCCAGCACGCCGTCCGGGTCAGGCACGGTCCGGACCCACGGGTAGCGGTGGGCGACCTCGGCGAGCCGGGCCGGGTCGGGGTCGACGCACGCGACCCACGACCGCCCGAGCCGCAGGTGCAGGTTGCGGGCCAGGTTCGGCCCCCAGTACCCGAAACCGAGCAGGGCGACCCTCACGTCGTCGATCGTGGCACCTCACCGCCCACCGGTCCGCCCTCCCGTCACCGGTCCGCCGCCCCGTCAGCGGTCCGCCGTCCCGCGCTCATCCTACCCATGCCGCGAGCCGCTCCACCGACTGGAAGGCCGAGACCGGGTGCACAGCCGGGTGCCCTGCTCGGGGCCAGGTGACCGGCTGCTCATGCATGCATACCGCATGCTAGGCTGCTGGCATGGGAAAGCCACTGCAGATCCGGGACGTGCCCGACGACGTGCTCGCCGCGCTGAAGGCCAAGGCCGAGCGGGAGGGCTTGTCACTGGCTGCGTACGCGCTGCGGGTGCTGGCTCGCGACGCTGAGCTGCCGACCATCGCCGATGTGCTCGCATGGCCGCAGGAGCAGGTCGACCTGACCGGCCAGCAACTCGCCGACCTCATCCGGGACGAGCGCCCCGCATGACGAGCGTGGCCGACGCCTCCATCGTCGTGGCCGCGCTCCTGTCGGAGCATGGTGGCGCGGCGCGCACGCGGCTCGCCGCCGAACCGGAGCTACACGTCCCCCATCTCATGGATCTCGAGGTGCTGTCGGCGCTGCGCGTCCTGCACCGCAACGGCTCGCTCAGCGAGCACGGCGCACGCCAGGCCCGCACCAAGCTCGGGCTGCTGCCGTTGCGCCGGTATCCCCACGGCTCGCTCCTGTCACGCGTCTGGGAGCTGCGCGACAACCTGACGGTGTACGGCGCGGCCTATGTGTCCCTGGCCGAAGCGCTTGACGCGCCGCTGCTGACCGCCGACGCCCGCCTTGCCCGCGCACCGGGAGTGCGCTGCCAGGTCGAGCTGATCGCCGGGACATAGCCCAAGGCCCGGCCGCTCACCGGCCGGGCAGCGGCGGGTGGTTCGTTAGCCTGCCGGCAGATGCCGGATCCGCTTCTCGCCGCGGACGCGACGCCCACGGTCACCGCGGCGGTCCTCCTCGCCGCCGTGCTGCACGCGGTCTGGAACGCGCTCGCCAAGCAGCTCGACGACCAGCTGGCCGGCTTCGTGCTCTTCGACCCCGGCGACCCGTCCACGGTGGCCACCGTCGAGGCCTGCGGCCACGGGGTCAGCGGGCGCGCCAGCGAAGGGGTGTGGCATGCGACACCCGCACGATCCGGGCCCGGCGCTCGAGCACGATCAGGTGGGCCTGGGTCTCGCCCAGCGCGGCCCGGCGCATGAACCCGACGATCTCCTCCCACGGCCGCGACCAGCGCAGGGCGCGCGCGACCTCCCATACGGTGGCGGCCCCGGCCGCGACGGCCGCCTGCGCCTCGTCGAGGCGCTCCTCGTGGTGGGCGAGCAGCTCGTCGACCCGGCCTGGGAGGTCGTCGAAGCGCCACTGGTGGCCGGGCAGGGCCGGCCCGGCGTACGCCTGCACCTGCTTGAGGGAGGTGAGGTAGTCGCCGAGCGGGTCGTCGGTGGACTGCGGGTGGGCCGACACGTTGGGGCTGATCCGGGGCAGGACGTGGTCGCCGGTGAGCAGGACCCCGGTGCCCTCCTCGTGGAAGCAGAGATGGCCGGGGGTGTGGCCCGGGGTGTGGACCGCGACCAGCCGCCAGCCAGGCACGTCCGGGCGGTCGCCGTGCTCGAGCAGCACGTCGGGGCGGGCGGACACCACGAACCGGCGGATCTGCATGCTGGCGCTGCGCAGCGCCTCGACCTCGCGCTCGGGCGCGCCGGTGGCCCGCAGCCATCCGGCGGTCCGGTCGAGCAGACGGTCGACCTGCTCGTAGCGGTCGTTGACGAGTGCGGCGTCGGCCGGGTGGAGCGCCACCCACGCGCCCGACAGCTCCCGCACCCGTCCGGCCAGGCCGTAGTGGTCGGGGTGGATGTGGGTGACCAGGATCCCGCGCACGCCGGCCAGGCCCGTGCCGAGCCGACCCAGACCCGCCTCGAGTGCGGCCAGCGACTCAGGCGCGTTCCAGCCCGGGTCCACCAGCACCACGCCTGCGGGCACCTCGAAGGCGTAGGCGAGCACGTAGCGGAGCGGGCTGTTGGGGATCGGCACGGGCAGGCTCCACAGGCCCGGGCGGACCTCCTCGACCGGGGGCAGGCCCGGGTGCGCTTCTTCGGCCCGGGGCAGGCCCGGGTGCGCCTCTTCGGCCGGGGGCAGGCCGCGGGGAAGCGCTTCGGCCGGGGGCAGGCCGGGCTCTTCCGGCACCTGCGCACGCTCCACGGGCTCCTCCTCGCCGGGCTGTCCCCAGCAAGGTAGCAGCCTCGTGGTCTGCCCCTGGGTGCCTTGCAGGCCTGCTCAGCTGAGCGCGGGACGGGTCGGGCGCGCCGTCTGGGCACGCTCGAGGGCCAGCGCCTCCCGCCAGCGGCCGCGCAGTATCGCCACGCCGAGCAGCGCGTCAAGCAGCAGCAACCCCCAGCTGGTGAAGCTGAACACCTGGACCTGGGTCGGGGTGGGTTCCGGCATCCGGCCCTGCTGGATCAGCAGCCACTGGACCGGCGTCGCGGTGAGCAGCAGCGTCAGCCAGACCGCGATCCCCCTGGAGGCGTCCCATAGGCCGTGCAGCAGCGCTACGACCAGGTACCAGCCGACCACCGCGCCGGTGAGCCGCAGCCGGCCTCGGGTCGCTGCCGCCCGGAACAGCACGCCACCCACGATCGCCGTCCACAGCCCGTGGCCGAGCGGGGTCAGCACGCTGCGGAGGATCTCGGTCTCGACCAGGTTCCGCAGCGACAGACCACCCAGGGTGAACATCGCGTTGAACGAGTACCCAGCCGTCTCCAGGGCGGCGAACCCGAAGCCGACGGCGGCCCCGAGCACCATCCCGTCGCGCATGGTGTACCGGGGCAGGTGCCAGGCGACCAGCCACAGGGCGGCCAGCTTGACCGCTTCCTCGATCAGCCCGACGCCGAGGTAGGTGACCAGCGCCGGCTCCTTCAGGAACTGCGCCTCAAGGATCGACGCCCCCAGCACGCCGAGCACGCCGCCGTACAGGAACGCGGTGAAGATCTGCCGGCTGGTCAGGGCCTCGTCGGCGTGCCGCTCGAAGGCGTACACGACGAAGGTGATCGGCACCAGGAAGCTGCCGAGCAGGATGATCGTCGGCACCAGGTTGGCGTTGCCCGTCCAGAAGGTGACCGCCACGGTGGCCACCCACAGCACCAGGCCGGAAAGGAAGACGCGCAGCCACTGCCGCCCGGCTTGCCTGCGGGCCCTTGTTCCGATCGCCGCGTCCGCCATGGTACCTCCTCGACCAGTCGGCCAGAACTCCTTCAGGGTTGCCCCCGAGGAGACCAAACATGCAGTCGCCTCGGGGGCAACCCTGAAGGAGGCGTGCGAGAACCCGAAGGCGGCGTGGGAGAACCCCGACCCGGGAATCGAACCGCCTCGTGCGGTCGGTCGGCGCCCTGCTCATCCTCGCCGGGCTCATCCCTCTGCTCGGCCGGCTCCGAACCCAGTCAACGTGTGATGGTCGCGGAGGTGGAACCGTTGGTCAGGGCTTTCGCCCGACTGCACAGAATTCAGACACCTCGGCGGCGTCGGCGTCGGCGGGGTCGGGTCGCCACCGCGAACACGAGACCACGCCGGGCTCCAGCAGCTCCAGGCGGTCGAAGAACCGAGCCAGCTCCTGGCGGCTGCGGTCGATGATCGGGGTTCCACCCCGCTCGTTCCACAGCCGCATGGCCTCGGCCATCGCTTCGCCGTGGACCTCTTTGGTGGGGTGGCCGATCACCAGGTAGCTGCCGGAAGGTACCGCGTCCAGGAGCCGGTTGACGATCGCGTGCGCCTCGTCGTCGTCGATGATGTGGTTCAAGATCCCCAGCAGCATGAGCGCGACCGGCTGGTCGAAGTCCAGCGTCTTGGCGGCGGCCTGCAAGATCTTGTCGGTGTCGCGCGCGTCGGCGTCGATGTAGTCGGTGACACCCTGTGGGGTGCTGGTGAGCAGGGCGCGGGCGTGCGCAAGCACGATCGGGTCGTTGTCGACGTAGACGATGCGGGACTCCGGCGCCATCCGTTGGGCGACCTCGTGGGTGTTGTTCGCGGTGGGAATGCCGGTGCCGATGTCGAGGAACTGGCGGATGCCCGCCTCGCCGGCAAGGTACCGGACGGCGCGGCCGAGGAACGCCCGGTCGGCGCGGGCGGAGTCGACGATGTCGGGGATGAAGGCACGAACCTCGTCACCGGCCTCGCGGTCGGCGGGGAAGTTGTCCTTGCCGCCCAGCCAGTAGTTCCAGACCCGAGCCGTGTGAGGAACCCCGGTGTTGATCTCGGTCGGCGCCGTGGAGCTGGGGATGGACGAACTGTCGGTCACGGTGCACCCTTCCTCGCTGTGCTGGCATCTGCTGGTAGCTGATGGTTTCCGCGAAGCGTAGCCGTCCGCGCCGCGGAAGGCCAGCCGCTCCAAGGCTGGAACCATTTCATGCATTGCCGGCGCATGGGTCGGCGTGGACCGCCGATAGAATGATGGAGGCGCCGGCGCCGGGATGCTTGCCGGGCGGCTGCCGCGGCCACGGCATCGAGGAGGTCTGGCATGTCCGAGGCGTTCACGCTCACCGAGGACCAGAAGCTGTTCCGCAAGGAGTGGCGGCGGCTGTTCGAGGACAAGTTCACCGAGCGGGCGGCCGAGATCGACCGTACGGCCGAGTTCCCCTGGGACAACTACGAGGTGCTGAAGGCCAGCGGCCTGACCGGCATCAACATCCCCGAGGAGTACGGCGGCGCCGGCGCCGACGCGGTCACCCACTCGCTGCTCATCGAGGAGCTGGCCCGGGTGTGCGCCAGCACCTCGCTGATCCCGGCCGTCAACAAGCTCGGCACCCTGCCGATCCTGTTCGCCGGCAGCGAGGAGCAGAAGCAGCGCTTCCTGCCTCTGATCGCCGACGGCACCGCGATGATCTCCTACTGCCTGACCGAGCCCGGCTCCGGGTCGGACGCCGCTGCGATGGCGTCGCGGGCGGTCCGCGACGGCGACGACTACGTGATCAACGGCACGAAGCGGTTCATCACCGGCGGCGGCGTCAGCAAGCTCTACGTCTACTACGCAGTCACCGACCCGTCGGCCGGGTCGCGAGGGATCAGCGCGTTCGTGCTCGAGGGCACCATGCCGGGCCTCGAGATCGGCAAGCACGAGGACAAGCTCGGCATCCGCGGGTCACCCACGACCGAGGTGATCTGCAACGACGTGCAGGTGCCCGCCGCCAACCGGCTCGGCGAGGAGGGGACCGGCTTCAAGCTCGCGCTCAGGGCGCTCGAGCACAGCCGGATCACCATCGGCGCCCAGGCGCTCGGCATCGCCCAGGGCGCGCTCGACTACGCCCTCGGCTACGTCAAGGAGCGCGAGCAGTTCGGCTCCCGGATCGCCGACTTCCAGGGCATCCAGTTCATGCTGGCCGACATGGCGATGCAGGTCGAGGCGGCCCGCGCCCTCATCTACACGGCCGCCGCCAAGGCCGACCGGGGCGACACCGACCTGCTGTTCTTCTCGGCCGCGTCCAAGTGCTTCGCCTCCGACGTGGCCATGCAGGTCACCACCGACGCGGTCCAGCTGCTCGGCGGCTACGGCTACGTGCGGGAGTACCCGGTGGAGCGCATGATGCGCGACGCGAAAATCACACAAATATATGAGGGCACGAATCAGGTGCTCCGCGTGGTTATGGGCCGTCACCTGCGCGACAAGCGTGATTAGGGCCGCGCAAACAGCCCCGCCAGGTAAATCACAAGCTTTAGCGTCTGCCCGCGCAGCCGCGGACCATTGCCGCGCTCCTTGAGGCTCCCGGACCCCGGACCCGGATCCCGGCCCCGCACCCTCCATGCCGCTTCCCCGCCCCGCAGCCGACGCCGCGGCCTCCCGGGCCCTTGCCATGGAGGTCATGAGCCCGGGGGCCGTTCGGCGTCCCGGGACCGCCCGGTCACTCCCTCCATCTCCCGTCCTCGTCGATGTCGAACTTGATGGACCTGAGCGCCTCCCGCACGATGCGCTGGTCGCCGAGGCGGCGGCCGACCCAGAGGGCCCCCCTCGACTCGGCGACGTCCTCGCGGTCGTGCCCGTCGCAGTGGACCAGCTCGTGCGCCAGGACCGCGGCGGACCACCGGTCTACGGTGACCTCGAGCGCCGCCGCGGTCGCCGCGGTCGCCGCCTCGTCCACCACCACCGTGCAGCTTCCGTAGTCCAGCTGGGGGTAGGCCCGTGCCTGCTCGACCCCCTTGCGAATGTCGTCGCACTCCCCCGGCAGCGACTGGCAGCTGTGGACGGTGACCGTCAACCCGAAGCGGCTCCGGTTTCCCGCCGGGAAGTCGAAGCCGAGCCTCCAGAGGATCCCGATGCCCCTGGCGAGCTGCTGGCGTGCAGGTCCGGTGGCCGCCACGTCGATGGTGGCGCCGTCGCCGAGGTTGACCGGGAAGACCAGCTCCGGGATCGTCTGGTCGACGGTGGTCGAGGTGGCCGCGGCCTCGCGCGCCCAGGGCGCGGTGTCCAGAGGCCGGACGAGCACGACCGCCGCGAGGAGGCAGCTGCCGGCGACGACCAGCCCAAGCCGCGCCCGCACCGAGCGCCGGCCCACCAGCAGCCCCAGCCATCCAGTCATGGCTGGCGGCCCGCAGCCGTCACGCGGCGGGCCTCGAGTGATGTGCCATCGCGTCTCCCCAGACGGCCACGCGCTCAGCCGATCCAGCAGGTTCGGCCCGCGGCCGGGTGGCACCAACCGCGGCAGTCACCTGGAGCATCGTAGACCGGCACCAGGTACGTCACCTTCGTCGTCCCAGGGGTCCTGCCCCTTGTGCGCGGGATTCGGAAGCATCGATGACGACCGCGAGCGTCAGCCAGGACATGACCGGCGGGATCATCGGCCGGTTCCGGTCGATGGACATCGGTGGCACGGCGGTATGAGGTCGGGGCGTCAGCAACTCCCAAATCTCCTCAGCCCGTGCCTGACATACCTTCACCACCTACCGCCGGAAGCTCTTGGTTAGCGACCGCGTGGTCGTCGTCGAAGCGGACGACGAGGCCATCTGGACTGTGCGGCGAGGCCATCGAGAACGTGCCCTCCTGGCCGGACGCGAACCACCCGCCCTCGCCCGGCAGCCGCTCGAGTAACATCAGCGCTGGTGGGGTCGGCAGTTCAGGTGAGACCACCAGGATCGTGACGACTGACATGCACGATCTTGGCAGCATGGATCCGACTCCCTCCTGTCGGATCTACTGGCGCTCTATGGTTCCGCAGGGCAGGAGGCATGTGCACACAATGCGTGACGCGACGGCGTATCCCAGGAGCAGCAGCCAGATCCAGGAGGTCGTGAGCCGGAGGGGTCTGGGGGACCCTGAGGGGGTGCTTCAATGACCACCGGGCCGGGCACAGGCGACATCGTCGCGGGGCTGCAGGAGCAGGTCCGCGAGGCGGCCAGGGCGGCCGCCGTCGGCGCGGCCGGACCGAAGTGCCCACGCGAGTCGGCCGTGACGCTCTCGCAGGCCATGGGCCTCGCCCACGCCAACCACATGGGCAACGTCCACGGCGGGGAGATCATGAAGATGATCGACACGGCCGCCGGCATCGCCGCGACCCGGCACGCCGGCGGCCCGGTGGTTACCGCGTCGCTGGACCAGATGAGCTTCCTGGACCCGGTCCACGTCGGCGACATCGTGTTCGTGCACGCCACCGTCAACGACGTCGGCCGTACCTCCGTGGAGGTCGGCGTCCGGGTCGAGGCCGAGGAGATCGTGAGCGGGAGACGCACTCACACCGCCTCGGCCTACCTGGTGTTCGTCGCGCTCGACGAGCACGGCAAGCCCCGGCCGGTGCCCGGCGTGGCCCCCGAGACCGAGGCGGAGCGCCGCCGCCAGGCCGAGGCGAAGATCCGGCGCGAGTCCCGCCTGGCCCGGGCCGAGGCGATCCGCCGCCGCCGCGACGTCCGATGAGGCGGGCCGGGGCTGCGGCCGGCGGGTGGTCGCAGCCGCTCGCGTAGAATCCTCGGAGCTTCTGACCGCGGCAGCCGGCCCCTTCGTGGCTGGTGGCTGTGGGTGGACACCGTGGAGCCGCCCGCCGGGTCGCTGGACCGGCTCACCGCCCCTGACGAGTGAGGCAGATGACCGCTGTGCCGCCGGACCTGCGCGCGCTGGACGATCCGGTGGCCGGGCCCGCCGCCAGGCGGGGGACAGCGGCCCACCTGGCCGCGTCGCTGCTGCTGGCCACGGCCGTGCTCGGACTGCTGCTGCCGTTCGCGGGCGCCGACCCGCCGGCCGGGCTGACCGGCAGCAACGCACCCTTCACCGACGAGGGGTTCAACCTGGCCAACGCCCGGAACCGGGTGCTGTTCGGCCGCTTCGGCATCGACGAGCTCGACCGGAGCCTCAGCAACGGCGCCTACAGCGCGGTCGGGGCGGCCGTGTTCCTGGTCACCCGGCCCCGGCTGGCCGCCGGCCGGGCCGTGTCCATGGTGTGCCTGGCCGCGGCCGTGCTGCTGCTCGCCCTCGGCCTGGCCGAGCCGCTCGGCCGGCCGGCGGCGCTGCTCGCCGCCGCGGCCCTCGGCGGTGCCGACCTCGCGCTCGAGCACGGCCGGCTCGCGCTGGTCGAGCCGATGGTGGTCATGCTGCTCACAGCCGCCTTCGTGCTCGCCGTCCGGTCCCGCCAGCGGCCGTCGCTCCCGGCCGGGGCCGCCACCGGCCTGCTCGTCGCCGCGGCCGTCTCGGTGAAGGCGACCGCCCTGCTGCCAGGGCTGGTGCTCCTCGGCGTGCCGCTCGCCTCCGCCCTCCGTGCCCGCGCCCGCGTTTCGCGCGCCCCGGCCGAGCGGGGATCGGGCGCAGACCCCTCCGGCGGAGCAGCCTCGCCCGACTCGGGTGGGGCACCGCCGGGTGCCGGGGTGGCGCGCGCGGCGGGTGGCGGGGTGGCGCGCGCGGCGGGTGCCGGGGTGGCGCGCGCGGCGGGTGGGACCGGCCGGGTTGCCGCGGCGCTCGCAGCGGTCGCCGCCGCGGGCGGGTCCGGGCTGGTCTGGCTGCTCGTGGTCGCCCTGCCGAACGCCGGGCGGCTGCGCACCGCGCTGCGGGTCTGGCCGCGCGTGGGCTACCCGGGCTCCCCAGGGGCGGTCGCGGCCCGGCTGGGCGAGTACCTGGCCAACTCCGACCAGGCCCTTGGCCGGTCCGCGCCGCTGCTCGCAGGCGCCGGGACCGGCCTCGTGGTGGCCGCCGCGCGCTGGCGGGCGCTCGACCCCGCCCGGCGCGAGGCGCTGGTCATGGCGGCCGGGTGGGGGGTCGGGCTGTGGGCGGCCGTCGCGGTGGGGGACTACGCCCCCAACCGCTACGTCGTCCCCGCCCTGCCCGGGCTCGCGGTCCTGGCCGGCTTCGGCCTCGCGACCCTGGCCGGCGGGGTGCCCCGGCGCGGGCTGGCCGGCGGGGTGCCCGGGCGCGGGCTGGCGAGCGGGGTGCGCCGGCGTGGGCTGGCCGGCGGGGTGGTGGTCGTGGTGCTGGGGGTCGCCGTGGCCGGGCCCGGGGTCGCGCGGTTCCTGGCCGGGTCGGACCCGGGCGCCGACCAGCGTGCGCGCGACCAGCAGATGCTGGCCGCCCTGCTCCCGGCCGGCGCGACCGTGTACGGCGCCTACGCCCCGACCCTGTTGTTCGACACCCGGCTGCGGCTGGTGACCCCGTGGCCGCCCGCCGGCGCCAACGTCCGCGACCCGGTCGGCCGGCTCGGAGTCACCCACGTGCTGTCGGGCGGGCCGGGCGACCCCACCCGGGAGGTGCCCGCCCTGCGTGGCGGGGCTCGGCTGGTCCCGCTGACACAGGTACCCTGGGCTGGACAAATGGTATGGCTCTACGAGGTCCGGCCCGAGTCGACTGGAACGACCGGATGATGCGCGGTTGTGCAACGTCCGGATAATTGAGTAGCGTCACGCTCGAGAAGCGCCCCCACACGGCAGGTTCCCTCGCATGAACGAAGACGTCGCGCCACGGGTGATCGTGGTCATGCCCGCGTACAACGCGGCCAGGACCCTCGTGCGCACCTACTCCGACATCCCCGCCGAGGTCGTCCACCACGTGATCCTGGTCGACGACGTGTCCAGGGACGACACCGTGGCGGTGGCCAAGCTGCTCAACATCCATGTGGTCGTCCACCGCCAGAACCTCGGCTACGGCGGCAACCAGAAGACGTGCTACGACACCGCCCTGGCCGAGGGCGCCGACGTGGTGGTCATGCTCCACCCCGACTACCAGTACGACGCCACCCGCATCCCCGACCTGATCGCCCCGATCGTGGCCGGCGAGACCGACATGATGCTCGGCAGCCGCTTCCTCGGGGACCCGCTGGCCGGGGGCATGCCGCGCTGGAAGTACGTTGCCAACCGCTTCCTCACCACGGTGCAGAACCGCGCGTACGGGCTCGCCCTGTCGGAGTACCACACCGGCTTCCGCGCCTACTCCCGCAAGGTGCTCGAGACGATCGACTACCGCGCCAACTCCGACGACTTCGTGTTCGACCAGGAGCTGGTCGGCCAGGTCGTGCGCGCCGGCTTCCGCATCGGCGAGGTCCCGGTGCCGACCCGCTACTTCGCCGAGGCCAGCTCGGTGAACTTCCGCCGCTCGACCGTGTACGGCCTGTCCACCCTGCGCTCGCTGCTGCGGCACCGGTCGGCGGTGCGGGCCGCGCCGACCACCACCCGTCACGGCACCCCCGCCGGCGAGCGCTGACCGGGCCGCGTCAGGGCGGCGGCCACGGCCGCAAAGGCGCTGCAAAGACGGAGCCGACCCTGCTTGCCGGCTGAGAAGAGGGGAGCGAGCTTGAAGATCGGCTTGGCCGTCTCGGACTTCACCTGGCCAGGAGGGCCGCAGGGCATCGGCCCGAGGTCCCGGCGGTCTCGGAGCTGGCGCCGGCGGGCCGGTAGTCAGGAGGCCGGGACCCGGGCGACGCAGAGGAGCGACTGCCCGAACCGGGGGTGGAAGCGGCGTTCCAGCACCCGCTGGGCAGGGATCACCACGCGGTCGTAGAGGCGGACCAGGGTCGGCGTGGGCCGGCCCTGGCGTCCCACCCGGACCGCGGCCCACCAGGCCACGCCGCCCAGGAAGTTGACCGGCCGGACCAGCTCGGGCCGGAGGCCGGCCGCCTCGACGACCTCCCGCAGCGCCTCCGGGGTGTAGCGGCGGCCGTGGCCGAGGGCCTGGTCGAACGGGCCGGCCAGGTGGGGGAAGCCGGGCACGACGAGCACCACCCGGCCGCCAGGCACGGCCGCGTCGGCCATGGCGCGCAAGGCCTCCACCTCGTCGGCCATGCGCTCGAGGAGGTTGATCGCGACCACGGTCTCGACCGGGTCGCCGACCTTGAGGTCGCCGGGGTCGCCGGGCGCCACCTCGACGCCAGGCCGGCGGCCGAGGCGCTCCTCGAGCGCGCGCAGGCAGACGGGGTCGCCGTCGGCCACGACGAGCCGCTCCCGGTCGGCGAGCTGGACCGAGAAGTCGCCCAGGCCGGCGCCGACCTCGAGCACGCTCGCCCCGAGGTAGGGGGCGACCAGCCCGTGCAGGTAGCTGCGGTAGCGCTTGGCGGCGGCGAGGTCCTCGAGGCCCCGGGCGTGGATGGTGGCGCCACCCCCCAGCGTCCGGTCGACCCCAGGGGCGTCAGGGGCCCGGCGGGAGGCCGGGCCCAGGTCCCCGCCTGGGGGGCGGCGCCACCGGTACCGCACGATCGCCCCGGCGGCCAGGAAGCCGTCGCGGAAGTGGATCTTCTTGCCCTCGGCGTAGGTGCGGGCCCGGTAGCTGATCGGCACCTCGAAGATGACCAGCCCCCGGTGCAGGAAGTGGCTGGTCAGCTCCATCTCGACCGTGAACGACTTCGCGGTCAGGTGCAGTCCCTCGAACGCGCGCCGGGTGAACACCTTGTAGCCGGTGTACACGTCGGACAGGTAGCGGTTGAACGCCACGTTCACCATCAGGTTGAGCAGCCGGTTGGCGACGCGGTGGGAGTAGTACAGGCCGGCCGCCGAGCCCTTGAACCGGTTGCCGTAGACGACCTCGAACTCGCCGTCCAGGATCGGCTTGACGAGCGCTGGCAGGTCGGCGGGGTGGTACTCGAGGTCGGCGTCCTGGATGCAGAGGATGTCGCCGGTGGCCGCCTCCAGGCCGGTCTTGACCGCGGCTCCCTTGCCTCGGTTGCGCTCGTGGACGATGAGCCGCACGTCGTCGCGGGGCAGCGGGTCGAGCAGGCTGCGGGAGGCGTCGGTGGAGCCGTCGTCCACGAAGACCAGCTCGGTCTCGAGCCCGAGGGCGGCGAAGTCCACGGCGAGGAGCCGCTCGATCACCGTCGGCAGCGTCCGGAGCTCGTTGTAGAACGGGACGACGACCGACAGCTTCAAGAGCCGACCTTTCTGCAATGTCATGCCTCTGCAATGTCATGCCGAAAAACAGCGGGCGCAGGGTACCACACCAACCGAGTCCCGCCGCCGACGTATGCTGAGTCGGCATGAGGCCCTCCGTACTGACTCCCGACCCCGCCGCGCCGGCGACCGAACATGCCCGACCACCACAGACGGGCACGCGACCCGCCAGGCGGTGGCGAGGGCTGCACTGGCTGCTGACGGTTCCGCTCGTGCTCGAGGCGTGGCTCGTCGTCCAGTACCTCATGGGGCAGGTGACGCGGCCACTCTGGTATGACGAGCAGTGGCGCGCGTACCACTTCTCGCTCTCCGGGCCGGATTTCTGGACCGGCATCCGCGAAGCCAACGCGCCGCTCGCGGCTGGCTGGGTCGCGCTCGAGAAGCTCTCGATCGGGCTGCTCGGCAACCGCGAGGTCCCCCTGCGCCTGCCCGGGGTCATCGCCTTCCTCGCGGTCGGCGTGGCCACCTACGCGCTCGCCCGCCGCTTCCTGGGCACGCCAGGCAGCTTCCTCGTCGCCGTCGGCGTGGTCGTCAACGCGAACGTCCTCGAGTTCGGCCTGCAGCTCAAGCCGTTCGGTCTCGAGGTCCTCGCCGCCGAGCTGGCGGTGCTGCTCTGGCTGGACGCCGACGGGCCTGGGAGGGGGCTGGCCGGGCGGCTGGCCAGGTACGCCGGGATGGGGCTGTGCGCCGTGACCGGCACCGCGGCCACCTTCGTCGTGGGTCCGCTGCTGCTGGTGGACGGCGTCCGGCTCGCCCGGGAGCGGACCCTGGGCCGGCTCCTGCCGCCGCTCGTGGCCGGCACGATCACCCTGATCCACCTCAAGGGGTTCGTGCTCCTGCAGACCAAGCAGACCGAGGGCGACTACTGGAACCCGTACTTCCTGCCTGGCGGGTCGCTCGGGGAGAAGGTCGGGTTCACCCTGGACCGCCTGGCCGGCTTCGTGCCCCGGGTGCTGACCGCCGACCTCGCGTCGTCGAGGCGAGGCGTCACCGGCTCGCTCACCTTCGGTGAGGCTGCCGCGTCCATGCTTACCCCGTTCATGGTCGTGGCCCTGGCCCTCGGGGTCGTGGCCGCGCTGCGGTCGCGTCCTGGCCGAGCGCTCCTGGCCGTGCTGCTGCTGTCGCTGGCCGCCCAGCTCGCCGCCTCGTCGATGCGGATGTGGCCGTTCGGGTTCGTGCGGACCAACCTGTTCCTGGTGCCGTTCGCCTACCTGCTGGCCGGGATGGGCGTGGCCTGGCCCCTGTCGGCCCTGCTGCGCCTGGCCGGCCGCCGCGCGCCGGCGCGCACCTGGCTCGAGGCCGGGACCGTGGCGCGCTGGGCGATGCGGCGCCTCTGGACCCTGTGGCTGGCCGCGCCGGAGCGGCTCGCCCCCCTGATCGCGCCCGGGCGGGTCAGGCGGCTCGCGGGCCGGTCGCTCGCGCGCTGGCCGGCCGCGGTCGCGCTCGCCGTGCTCGGCGCCGTGGCCGCCGTGAACCTCGTCTCGGTCGGCGAGGTCAGCGTCGGCCGGATGCGGCTGGTCGAGCGGTACAGCAGCTCGGTGCCGTTCGGTGGCGAGCTGCGCGGCCTGGTCCGCAACGCGCGCCTGCGCACGGGCCCGACCGACCTGGCCGTCCACGTCGGCGCGATGACCACCAAGGGCTGGGACTATTACATGCGCCCCGACTACGACGGCTACTCGGCGGCGGTGCGCCCACGATCCTCCATCCCCCCGGAGCGGACCATCACCGCGGCCGACCCGGCCGCGCTCGCCGGCTTCCTCACCCGCCACCCGAGGGCCAGGTGCGTGTTCGTGGTCATCCAGCGGGGGGAGACGGCCGACGAGGTCAACGAGGTCTACCGGGCGCTCAGGAAGGCCGGGTACACCGAGGTGGTCACCCGCGACCAGCTGGGCCCGTCCATGGTGGTCCAGGTCACCCGCGAGCCGGGGGCGCCGCGTTGACCCGGGCGGCCCGTGTATCCTCCGGGCCATTCGAACAGCGGAGACCAGCGCGGAGGTTGCTCGTCGTGGCCCAGGACCCGGCCGTCCCCGAGACGCCAGGCATCGTCATCGGAAACACCACGCCGAAGTACACGGCGAAGAACCCGGCCATCCGCAAGCTGACCGAGCGCTGGGTAGCGAACCTGGAGGGGATCTTCGACCGGGTCGCCCGCGACGCAGAGGGCGCCCCCAAGCGAGCGCTCGAGGTCGGCTGCGGCGAGGGCGTGATCGCCGGCAAGCTGCACCGCCGCTGGGACGAGGTGGTCGCCCTCGACCTGCCCGACGCGGGCCTTCGGGCCGACTGGAAGCAGTACACCGGCCCGCGCTTCCTCCACGCCAACGCCCACGCGCTGCCCTTCGAGGAAAACCAGTTCGACCTGGTCGTGGCCGTCGAGGTCCTCGAGCACCTGGACGACCCCGTCCAGGGCCTGCGCGAGATCGCCAGGGTCGGGTCCAGGCACATCGTCCTGTCGGTGCCCCGCGAGCCGGTCTTCCGGACCTGCAACCTGATCGCCGGCCGCTACCTCAAGGACCTCGGCAACACTCCCGGCCACCTCAACCACTGGTCGAAGGCGGGCTTCGTCAAGTTCGTCTCGACGGTGGCCGACGTCCGCGAGGTGACCTCGCCCTTCCCCTGGACGACGATCTGGGCCGTGCTGCCGGTGTGACCCGGCCCGGCCGGGCGGGCCGAACGGGTCGTGCCGGGCCGCTCCGGACGGTGGCTCTCAGTCCCGGACGGTGGCTCTCAGTCCCGGACGGCCTCGTGGCCGGGGGTCGCTGCGGCCGCCTCGGGGACCCGGCCCGGACGCTTGCGCGCGCCCAGGAACGCGAGGACCCCCCAGGCGACGTCCCCGACGGTGATGAGCAGTCGCGACACCAGCGCGATCACGGTGACCTGGGCGGTCGGCAGGGTGGTGCCGAGCAGCACGATGAACGCGGCCTCTCTGGGCCCGGCGCCGGCCGGGGCCACCAGCAGCATGAACCCGATCGACCAGGAGGCGGCGAACACGCCGGTCGAGCGGAGCAGCAGGGCCAGTCCGTCGCCGCCCAGGTCCAGGGCGAGGGCCCAGGTGTGGACGCCGAACAGCGCCCACATGGGCAGGCACCAGAACGCGGCCCGCGCGGTCCCGCGCAGGGTCAGCGGCTGCGGCATCGGGTCACGCCGCATGGCCCGCAGGGCGAGCCCGAGCCCCCAGTTCAGCACCGCCGGGTGCATGGCGACCAGGGCGGCGGGCAGCACGGCCAGCGCCCACCAGTAGCGCCCGAACGCCTGGGCGCCGAGGAAGGGCAGGGTGGCCACGCCGATGACCAGCCCGGTACCGAGCACCAGCAGCATGAACACGCCCGCTGCGGCGCCGGAGGAGCGTTTGGGCACACCGTACTGGGCGCCGAGCCGGGTCTGGGTGAGGATCGGCCAGAGCTTGCCCGGCAGGTACTTGCCGAGTTGGCCGACGAAGAAGATCCGCATGCCGCCGCTCACCGGCACCCGCGACCCGAAGTCGGCCAGCACCGCTCGCCAGCACAGGAAGCTGCACCAGATCGCGCCGAGCGCAGCCACCATGGACAGGCCGATCGCCGCGACCGAGAGCCGGCCGGCGTAGTCGCGCACGCTGTCCCAGCGCTTGGCCACCGCGTAGGCGATGAACACGACGAACGCGGCCATGACGAGTACCTGCGCCGCCGTGCGCAGCGGTCGCGCGCGCGCGCGGCGCCCAGGGTCGGGTGCGCCTGCCCGGGTCACCCGCACTGCGCCTGCCGGGGTCACCGGCGCTGCGCTCTCCGGGGTCACCGGCGCGCCGTCCGCCTGCGTGGCCTCCGGGCGGCGCCCGCCGAGGGTCATGGGCGTCCCGCTCCGGTCCGGGCGGGAGCGGGGCAGAGGGGCACGCCGAAGCGACGCTCCCAGGCCGAGGCGAGCGGCCCGGGGAGCCGGTCGAGGTCGCAGGCGACGGCGCGCAGGCGGCCCAGGTCGAGCCCTGAGGCGGCGCCCGCCTGGTCGTCGAGCAGGGCCTCGGCCTGGTCGACGCCGAGCACGGCCACGGCCACCCGCTCGTCGGCCACCCGCTTCCAGAACGCAGCCGGCCGGAACGCCTGCTCCACCACCACCCCGGCCCCGGCCAGAAACGGCGCGACCAGGCCGGTCACCGTGCCCAGGGCCTGGTGGGCGGGCAGGCCGGCGAGCACCCGGTCGGTGTCGCCCAGACCGAGCCCCGCGGCCGTGCCGGCCCCCCAGGCGAGCAGGTCCCCCTGGGTGAGCGGGACGCCGTCCCAGCCGTCGCCGGGCAACAGGGCATCGTCGCCGACCGAGGTGCGGTCCCCGTCGAACATGTCGCCCATGCCGGGCACGACCAGCGAGAAGTCCAGGGCCCTGGTCTCGCCCG
>DASYUT010000101.1 GCA_036000965.1 Actinomycetes bacterium | reverse complement strand
GGGTGTAGCTCGTTCGCAGGGACCTGTTGAGCTGGGAAGTTGCTGGTCTGGCTGCGCGTGAGAGGATGACCGTCACGTACTGTGCGGTGATGGATGGGAACGACGTTGGGTTCGTTGATGGCGGAGTTGGAAGCGCGGGAGGCCGCGGCCCGTGGCCGGGCGGAGGCGTTGCGTGCACGCATTGCCGAGCTGACCGAGCAGTTGACCGCCGAGGAGGAGCTGCTGTCGCGGTTGGGGATCACGCGGCAGATGGTCGTGGAGATCCTTGGCGGCCGTGACGAGCACGGGTGGGGGGCGCTGGCGGGCGGTGTCGAGCTGGACGGCGACGCCGGAGTTCGGGCTGCGTTGCGTATCGACGGCCCAATCGCACGCGCTGCGCTGGAGGAGGCTCCTGCGCCGGTGCGTGTGGGAGCGGTCAGGGTGCCTCAGTGGCAGGCGGGGGTGGCTGAGGCGGTGCTGCCGGTGGCCTACCGTGACGTGCTGGAGGTCCTGGCGGATGCGGGGCAGCCGCTGCGCGCCAAGCAGATCGCTGCTGCGCTGGGGCTGGGCGGCGAGCCCCGCAGCGTGGAGGGGCTGCGCTTGAAGCTCAAGCGTCTGGTCAAGCGTGGCTGGCTGGCCGAGCCTGAAGCGGGCTTGTTCGCCCGCCGCACCCAACCGGCCGAGTCGCATCGATAGGTGGCCAGCGGTTGGCCGTAGCCTCGGCGGCGTCAACTCCCCCGGACCGCAATGAAAGAAGCGCCGATGCCATCCTGCGCCGCCGAAGCCGCCATCGATCCGTTCGCTGCCTCCCACTCGGTGTTTGATGCCCTGGCCTTGGAGTTGGGCGCCGAAGAGGCCGCCAGGCTGGGGCATGCCGAGCTGGAGGACCTGCTGGAGCTGCGTGGTCGGGAGCTGCTGCGGCAGTTGCTGCAGGACCACCTCGACTTGCGGCAGATCCGTGAGGAGCGGGCGGTGCGCGCCCGCCCGACACCGGTGACCGGCGCCGACGGCGTTACCCGCCGCGCGGTCGAGACCGGCCACCGCCGCCTGCTGGCCAGCATCTTCGGGACGGTCGTGGTGGGCCGGTGTGCCTGGCGTGCGCAGGGCCGGGTCAACGTCTACCCGGCCGATGCGGCGCTGCGCCTGCCCAGGGGGCGTCACAGCCACGGGCTGCGGCGGCTGGCCGCCCTGGAGGCGGTGCGCGGCTCGTTCGACCAGGCGACCGAGGCGATCGGTCGCCGCTGCGGGCCGGTGGTGGGCAAGCGGGGGGTTGAGCAGTTGACCGTGGCCGCTGCGGCCGACATCGACGCGTTCTACCGTGCCGTGGTGCCCCAGCCGTGCAGCGACGCCACCGTGCTGGTGTTGTCGGTGGACGGCAAGGGTGTGGTGATGCGCCCCGAGGCGCTGCGGGAGGCGACCGTGAAGGCGGCCCAGGCCAAGGGCGCCAACACCTACCGGACGCGGCTGGCCAGTGGCGAGAAGCAGGGACGCAAGCGGATGGCCACCCTGGGGGTGGTCTACGACGCCACCCCGGCCCCCCGCCGCGCCCACGATGTCATCTGCGTCCCCGCCGCCACTGCCGAGGGCCGCAGCGGCCAGCGCCCCCGCCGGGGTGGCCCCAAGGCCCAAGCGAAGTGGCTGACCGGCTCGATCACCCAAAGCAGCGAGCAGGTCATCAAGGCGGTCTTCGACCAGGCGGAACAACGCGATCCGACCCACCGCCGCACCTGGGTGGTGCTGGTCGACGGCGCCCGCCACCAACTGGACCTGGTCCGCGCCGAGGCGGCTCGCCGCGGCGTGACCGTGCACATCCTCATCGACCTGATCCATGTCATGGAGTATTTGTGGAAGGCCGCCTGGTGCTTGCACGCCGATGGTGACCCCCACACCGAGGCGTGGGTCGCCACCCATGCGATCAGCATCCTGTCCGGGCGGGTCGCCCAGGCCCTCACCACCATCGACGGCCAGGCCATCCAGGCCGGACTGTCCGGCGACCAGCGTCGCGGCATCGACACCTGCATCGGCTACCTGCGGGCCAAGCAGGAGTTCCTGGACTACGACACCGCGCTGGCCCGCGGCTGGCCGATCGCCACCGGGGTGATCGAAGGAGCGTGTCGGCACCTGATCGGCGACCGCTTGGACATCAGCGGTGCCCGCTGGGGCCTGGACGGCGCCGAGGCCGTCCTCAAACTCCGCGCGGTCAACACCAACGGCGACTTCGACCGCTACTGGCGCTTCCACCTCGCCCGCGAGAACCACCGCGTCCACAGCCCCTACAACCAGGACACCTACGACCTCGCAGCCTGATCAGCAGGTCCCTGCAGACGAGCTACACCC
>DASYUT010000100.1 GCA_036000965.1 Actinomycetes bacterium | reverse complement strand
ATCCCAATCGCATCACGCTCAGCAATCCATCAACCCGATCCGCCACCAGCCCTCCAAGCCACCCCAACCTCATAACGCATTCCAACCCCACCTCCTCTCTTCCCCACCATCCCACCCATCTCCGTACCGCTTTTCCGCCCTCCCCTCGTGCTACACTCACCCCTAATTCCAAGGCACTACACATCCGCATCTGCGATGCACGCGTGCGCGGTGGCCCGGGGAGGAGCGAGGGTTGGCGCTGCCGGTGAAGGCGCTCAAGGTCGGCCAGGAGAACTACTGGCTGGACCAGATCGCCCGCGACCACGAGGAGTACTTCTCCGGCCACGGCGAGTCCCCCGGCCGCTATGTGGGGCTGCTGCCCGAGCAGAGCGGCTGCACCGGGGAGGCCTCAGCCGAGCAGGTCCGGGCGATGTTCCGCGGCCAAGACCCCCGCACCGGCGCGCAGCGGGTCGCGCCGGTCTGGCGCGCCGACCCGCGCTCCAAGCTCCCCGCCGCCCCCGCCCTTGACGCCCTCAAGGCCCGGGCAGCGGAGCAGGGCGTGGAGGACCTCGAGGGGCTGGCGGGGTCGAAGGCGCTGGCCGCCGACGTCCGCGCGGTGCAGGCCGCGGGCCGGCCCGGGCGGGCCCACAAGGTGAAGGTGGAGACCGTCGAGCGCATCTGCCGCAAGGTCCTGGGTATCGACCCCCACGAGATGTATTGGGAGGCGTTCGACGAAGCATCGAAGCATGCCGGGAAGCGGGTGGATGCGCGGGTGGCCGCGTTTGACCACTGCTTCTCCGATCCCAAGAGCGTGAGCCTGCTGGCCGCCGCCGGCGGCGACGCCCGCCGCCGTGAGGTCGTTGCGGCCCGCGACGTCGGCCTCCAAAGCGCCTTGCGGTGTCTGCAGGCGCATGGGGTGGGGGTGCGCCGCGGGCACAACGGGACCGAGCGCTGCCGGGGTGCGGGGGTGTTCGCGGTCGCGTTCGATCACCGCATGAGCCGGGCGGGGGAGCCTGACGCCCACACCCACGTGCTGGTCCAGAACGCCACCGTCGGCCCGGACGGCCGCTGGACCGCGCTGGATTCTGATTGGCTGTACGCCCACCTGATGGCGGCTGATCACCCCTACCACGCGGTCGAGCGGGCCGAGCTCACCCGCCGCCTGCAGGTGCGCTGGGGGCCGGTGGATGCGCGCTCCGGCGCCGCGGAGATCGTGGGGTTGGATGCGCGGGCGCTGATTGAGCGGTTCTCCACCCGGCGGGCGGAGGTGCTGGACTGGCTCGATGAGCATGAGCTCGAGGGCATCGAGGCCAGCAGCGCCGCGGCGGCCGCCACCCGCCAGCCCAAGCCTCCATCAACCCCAGGGCAGTTCAGAGGGGGGCTGCGTGCCGACGCGGACATCGAGGCGCTTGTGACCGCCACGATGGCGGCGGTCCAGGGTGGGCTTGTGCTCACGCAGGCACGGCGCGACCCGGCCCAGCTCGCCTGCGCGCTCGACGCCGCCTATTCGCACCTGCGCGCGCAGCGGGCAAGCACGAGGCCGGCAAGCTTGGCCGCGCACTGAGCGTCCGGCGGCGATGCCGCCCACCCAAGGGAGGTAGGACGTGGTCACGGTCGGCCTGCTTGTTCGCCTCGAGGCGAAGCCGGGCAGGGAAGACGAGGTAGCCAGGTTTCTCGAAGGAGCGCCACCGCTGGTTGGACAGGAGCCCGCAGCGATCGCGTGGTTCGCGCTCCGGCTTGGACCTTCGACGTTCGGCATCGTCGATGTCCTCCCTGACGATGCCGGGCGCAAGGCGCATCTGTCGGGTGCCGTCGCAGCGGCGCTGATGGAGCGTGCGCCAGAGCTGTTCGCGGAGCCGCCCGCGATCCAGGAACTCGAGGTGCTTGCGGCCAAGCTGCCTCGATAGCCGGCCGTTCGCTCGAAGGCTGCCACCCTGGCTCGTCGCGGTCGCGCCCGGCAACCGGAGCGGTCGCTGAAGTCGAAGTCAACCAAACACGGGCCGCCTTCCTGAGTCCTGCGTATCTGGGCGCTGCGCACGGCGGGCCTTGTGTGGGCCCGCCGGCGCAGCGAGCAGGTCGCCGCCGTTGCGGAACGCGTCGATCAGGCCGATGTTTTGGGCGCTGGCGTCCTCGGAGACATGCCCGTCCTTCGCCGGGTGCACAAACCCCTGCGCCTGCTTGTTGTCGGCGCCGGTCTGGCCGTTGATGAAGCCGAACAGCCGCTCGCGGGCGGAGCCGAGGAAGTCGTCGCCGTCGTTGTAGGCCGCCTGGTCCAGCGCGGGCACCAAGGTCGAGCGCTCCAGCACCGCGGTCAGGGGCTGCCCGCGGTGCTGATGTACACGATCGGCTGGCCGGCGTCGAAGCCCTTGACGAGCAGCAGGTCCACCCACGACTCCAGAAACTGGCCGGGCGGGGAGGGAGGGGCGAGGTGGACGCCGAGGACCCGGTCGCCGGTGTTGGTGTGGTGGACGACGTCGAAGGGGCCGTCGCCGGTCGCCACGATCGGCGCGCTGTAGACGACCTGCGATCCCGCGATGCGGATGAACGGGCTGTAGCCCGGTCCGGCCACCGCGCCGGGCTGGAAGCGAGCGAGCGGGAAGCCGCCTGGCCCCGGCTCGGCGATGCGGGTGGGGCTGAAGTCCGGCGCGCCCTGGAAGTTGACGACGGCCTGCCCGAACCGGTTCTGCGCCGGTGTCGGGGACTGGAGGGTCACCGTCTGCACGCAGGCCTGGCAGCCGATCGCCAGGTTGGCGAGCTTGGGGGCGTAGTTGACGCCCAGGTCATGCGCCAATCCGGCGTCGGAGGCGTCCAGCAGCACAAACCAGACCGTCTTGCCGTCCGCCTCGCCTCGGTAGAGCGGCAGGCGCACGCTCTCCTTGGTCAGATCGACCTGGATTGCGTTTCTCCCGGTGTCGTCAGCCTCGCATGCGCCTCTGCGCCGCAGCTGAGGAGCCTGAGCCGCGTAGACTGTGACCATGTCCAACCGACCCGAGGGAGCTGAACGCTGGCCCGAGCATCTTCCGGTCGGCGCGTTACGCGTCGGGCGTTCAAGCGCCCACTACGACCAGGCAGTCCGGTTCTACCGCGACCTGGTCGGGCTGCCGGTGCTCGACAGCTTTGCGGCAAGCTACGGCGAGGACGGCACGATCTTCGGCCTCCCCGACACCTCCGTGCAACTGGAGATCGTCCGGTCGACTGAGCCGGTTGTCAGGGTCGATCGCATCGATACGCTGGTGTTTTACCTGCCCGACGCGGCGGCGCAGGAGCGGTTGATCGCGAGGATGGCGGCTGCCGGTGTGGAGCCGACGTCGCAGCACCCCTACTGGCACGCGAACGGCGGCGTGACCTACCAAGATCCGGACGGGCGCGAGGTCGTGGTCGTGTCGTGGGTCTACGGGCGCGACCGGACCTGACAGAGCCCTGGTTGCCGCCTGGCCGCGAATAGCAGTTCGAAGCTTGCCTCGATCCGGTCGGCGGCACGCCAGCGGTGTCCGCGATGGGTGCGGAATGGCCCTGGCCGTGTCATGCGCGACCGCCGTGTGATGGGTGGCGACCACGCCTGTCGGCTTAGGGTCGAGGTGTCACAGGTCCAGGACGAGGTCGCCTCGGGGTTGGGCGCAGCAGATCAGCGCGTTGCCGCCCGCCGGTGCGTCGATCGGCTCGGGCGAATAGACGACGTCGCCGGACAGCAGGCCAGTTTCGCAGGTGTGGCAGACGCCGGTGCGGCACGACCAGCGGACGGGCACGCTGCAAGCCTCGGCGAGCTCGAGCAGGCTCGCATACCCGGGGTCCCAGTTGACGGTGAGGCCGCTGCGCGCGAAGGCGACGGGCGCTCCCGGCCCGGGCACGCCCGCGGGCGGGTGCGGGGATCGTGCGGGGACGGCGGTCACGCCGGGGGTCAAGGCCGACTCCGCAGCAAACAGCTCCGTGCGCACATGGGAGGGATCCAGGCCCAACCTGACCAGGGCCGCGGGCAGGTCCCGCAGGAAGGCGGGCGGGCCGCACAGGTAGGCGTCGGCGGTCCGGGGAACACCGAGACGACCCAGGAGGTCGGCCGACAACCGGCCGGCGGTTGCGTAGTCGACGCCCTGCCGGTCATCGGGTGTGGGGCTGCTGTAGCAGACGTGCCCGTGCGCGTTTGGCAGCTGCGCCAGCAGGGCACGGCTCTCCCGCGCGAACGGGTGCTCGGCGCGGTTGCGTGCCCCGTGCAGCCACCACACCGCACGCGTGGCGTGCTCGGCGGCGAGCGCATGCAGCATCGCCAGAACAGGGGTGGCGCCGATACCGGCGGACAGCAGCAGCACCGGTGCGTCGCCGCTGGCCAGGGTGAAGGTGCCCCGTGGCGCCGCGACGTCGAGGGTGTCGCCGGCGCGGACGCGGGTGCGCAGATAGCTGCCGGCGGCACCGTGCGGCTCCTGCTTCACGCTGATCCGGTACGCCGCGGCGCCAGGCCGGCCCGACAGCGAGTAGCTGCGGATCAACGGCGGGCCGCCAGCGTCCGGGCGCAACCGCACGGCGAGGAACTGCCCGGGCAGCGGCGCCGGCAGCGGCGCGCCGTCGGTGGCGGCCAGCCGCAGCGAGAACACGCTGCGGCTCTCCGCGTCGATACCGACGACCCGCAGCGGCCGAAACCCGTCCCAGGCCGGTGGTGGGCTGCCCGCGGCCGCGGTCAGCCCCGGATTCCCGGCCGGCTTGCCCTGGTCGCCGTCGGCCTGGTCGAGCAGCGCCTGCAGGGAGGTCTTCCATCCCGGGCTGAGCGCTGGGATGCGCAGCGCGCGGGCGAGCTGCGGGCGGGGGTGGCCCGGCAGGTACAGCAGCGCGCTGATCTCCGCGACGGTCATGGCCTCCGGGCCGGCGGCGAGCTTGATGATCTCGTTGCCGGCCTCGACCCGGCCTTCGGTGAGGACCCGCAGGTAGAACCCCGGCCGCCGGTGGGCCACCAGCAGGGCGGCCATCCGCGGCTCGTGCATCCGCAAACCCACCCGGTAGCAGGTGACGCGCGGCTGGGTGACCTCGAAGACCGCGTCGCCGATCCGGTACCGGTCGCCGATGCACACCTCGTCGTCGGGCAACCCGTCAACGGTGAAGTTCTCACCGAACTGCCCGTAGACGAAATCGTCGCGGCCAAGGTGGGCTTGCCAGAAGCGGTAGGAGTCGATCTGGTAGACGAGCACCGCGCGGTGCTCGCCGCCGTGGCCGGCGAGATCGCCTTGGCCGTCCCCGTCGATGTTCAGCCGGCGCACAACCTGCGGGCCAGTGACGGCATGCTTCCACACGCTGGTGTGCACCGTCGCGCCGCGCCAGGACACGTCTTGCGGCAGGCCGACATTCACGGCCAGCAACGTGGGCATCCCGCCACCTCCTTTGTGGACACTCCCCACCTTCTCGCTGGACCAGTGACCGGGCGACGGTGTTGGTTCGGCGCGGATGTGTGGTCGGTGGACGTCGATCCGGGGATCTGTCTCAAGCGGCGAGCAAGGTGTTACATCGTCGATCAATCACCGGCGACGGTCGGCGGCCCTGGCCGCAGGGGCCGCTCGCGGAACACGCGCACCTGCTCGTCCAGCCCACGCCACAGCCGCGAGACCTTGTCCGACGCGGTCGACCAGGACCCACCAAGGGGAGCACCGTCATCTCGCAGCCATGATCATTCGTCCCAGGCAGCCCGTCCAGGGCGGCCATCCGACGCCAAGCACCGGGCAAGTGCCCCCGGCTACGCCGAGAGTGATCGGGCGGCCAGGTGACCAAGAGGCAGGAGCAGTCGAGCAAGCACCAGGCGCCTGCTGCACGACCTCCTGGCCGCAGCCGGGCCGCGATCTGGCGCAGCGCCGCCCGCCGGTCGGGCAGGTAGCAGGCGGCGTCCAGGCAGATCGCCGCGTCGGAGGGTGCCTGGAAGGGCGGCTCGGCAAGCTCGTCGAGGTGCATGACGTCGTGCTGGACGAACCGCAGGGTGGGCCGGCGCCCGCCGCGAGCCAGCGGCGGGCGTGGGCGAGCTGACCAGCTGACAGGTCGACGCCGACCACCGCCGCGGTGGTGTGGTCGGCCAGCCACGCCGACAGCGCGCCACCGCCGCAGGCCACGTCCAGGATGCGCCGCGCCGCGGTCCCCCGATCGCCTCCAGCTAGCGCTCGTGGGTGCGCTGGTAGGCGGCGGCCAGGTCGGCGGGGTCGTCGCCCGGTTCGAACACGGCCAGGTGGAAGTACTCGCCCCAGTAGGCGTAGTAGAGCTCGGCCAGGGCGTCAAACCCGGCCGGCAGGTTCTCGCGGTAGTGCTGGCGGGCCTGAGGCTGCGGCGCCCGGCCGAACCGGCTGCGGCATCTCGGCGTTGCTCATGGTCGCGCTCCTCTCCCAGGCGGTTCCCACCGTCGGGAGCGGGTCGCTCTCCGGTACGCCGGTGGCAATGCCGTGAACGGTAAGGAGCGGTCATGCCGCGAGCATCGGGCGATACTCCCAGATTCCAGGCGGGAGCACCCCAATCTCCTGGCCCCGGATGCCTAGGAGGGTCGCCGGCAAGAAATAGGGCTTCCCGGCGACGCGGCATTGGCGCATTGTCCGATGCCAGGGCCGCCGCCGCGCCGTAGGGTGCTCACACAGGAGCGGCCGATCGGGCTGCCGTCTCAACCGCCGCTCGGGCCGCTTGGGACTCAGAAGGTCCAAGCGCATGTTCCAGAGGAGCGCGACTTGCACGCATCCAGGAAGACCGCCGCGGCGCACGAGAAGCCCACCGCGAGCGTCCTCAGCCAACGACGACGACACCCGAGCCGGCGGGTCTCGATGAAGTCGACCCACGAGAGTAGCTACGAGCGGCCGACTCGTTCGGCTGGGCACCGGCCGTCTGGCGCGCCGCGCTTGATGCGCCTCGGATGGTCCGTCGCTGGCCTGGCAGCACTCGCCCTTGTTGCCGCCGCTTGCACAGGTGGCGGCTCCTCATCCTCCGGTGCTGGCTCGTATGGCGCGGCTCCGACCACATCGAGCGGCCTGCCGTCGGCTGCGATCGTCGACCTCCGCGGCTCCAAGCTGGGACAGACCCTCGTCGACGGTCAGGGACACACGCTCTACCTGTTCGAGGCCGACCAGGCAGGGAAGTCGGCGTGCAACGGCGCATGCACCAGCGCGTGGCCGCCGTACCTGAGCAACGGTACCCCGCATGCCGGGACCGGCGTGACCGGTGCCCTGCTCGGAACGAGCGTCCGCGGCGCCGGCGGTACCCAGGTGACCTACCATGGTCACCCGCTCTACTACTACGCCGGTGACAGCCGGCCGGGGACGCCGCAGGGCAGGGGCTGGACCAGTTCGGCGCCAAGTGGTACGTCCTGGCCCCGAGCGGCAACAAGATCGACACCGACTAATGGGGGTACATGCATGAGGTGGTTCATCGGTTTCAACCGCCTGCTGCCAGCCTCGGCATTCGTGAAGGTCCCGGCGCGATGTGAGCTACGACGAGGCAACCCGGTCGGCGTTCTCCTGTCCGTCTGGACAGACGCTCGTGCTTGATGTTCAGAAGCTGACTTCGCGAGCGCAGCAGGCGCTGCGTCTCCGGCTGCGTGGGCCAGCGATTCCCTGTCACAGGAAGGAAGGGCTTGGAAGATGAAGGTAAAGGTCATTGCGCTGGTGCCGGCGGTGCTGGCAGCGGCCGTGCTCCTGCTTGCGGCGCCCGCGTCGGCGGCGCCCGGCAACATCGGCTTCGGGTTCAACGCGACCGGCATTAGCGGCTTCCCAACCGGTGCCGCCACGCTCACGGGCGGCGGCTCGTACAACCCCGGGACGGGCTTCGCCAAGTCGGCTGGCGGCTTTCGATGCACCAGCGACGTCGGCCAGGGCCCGCTGGCCGGCTGTCTCACCGGCCAAGGCGTCCGCTGGGACACCGTCGAGCTGCGGGCAAGCACGACCTTCAAGTGCACTGGGTCAGCGGCGGAGCCCCTGAAGACCGCAAGCACCAATGAGACCACGGTGGTGCTCCTCGCGGACTTCTACCGCGCCGGTGACGGTATCGACGAGTCCTTCACCGCGCAGATGATCGTCTCCGCCGACGACATCGCACCCGACGTCGCCGGGATCCAGAACGTCTGGATTCAGGGCGTCGGCTGTGCCTCGGCGATCGCGAACTTCAGCTCCTGACGGCGACCCGGAAGGAGGAGTTCATAGAAACGATCGAACAGTCGGAGCAGCTGACCGGCCGTCGTGCCTTCCCGCTGAAGGGCCATGGCGCGGGGCGGGAACGATCGGCGCCGGACCATCACCGAGCCTATCGGGCGAACAGGACAGGCAGCGGCCCGAGGACGCCCTCGGCCCGAGCCCCGGCTGCCGGTGCTCGAGCGCCACGGGCACACCGGCGGAACGCTCGGGCTCGAACCAACCATTCGGGGGTAACTGCATGAGGTGGTTCATCGGTTTCAACCGCCTGCTGCTAGCGGGGATCGTCGCTGCCGCGGCGGTGTTGTCGCTGACGCAGGCGGCCCAGGCCGGACCGCCGCCGCCGGTGGTTCCGAGCAAGATCCAGGTTGGTGCCGGCAACAAGGTCTTCCTGGTCGGTCACGGGGTCGGCGTCCAGATCTACTCGTGCAATGGTGTTGTCTGGGGGTTCGTCGCGCCCCGGGCGAATCTGTACGACGACCACGGCAAGCTCATCATCACCCACTTCGGCGGGCCAACGTGGCAGGCCACCGACGGCAGCAGGGTCGTGGGCCAGCTCGTGGACTCCGTCACCGTCGATGCCACCGCCATCCCATGGCTGCTGCTGTCCGCTTCGACAACCGCCGGTCCTGACGGCGACCGGCTGGTGGCCACG
>DASYUT010000099.1 GCA_036000965.1 Actinomycetes bacterium | reverse complement strand
GGACCCTGCGGGCGCCGTGCGGACACCGGGTCGGACACTGCGGCGCGCGCTTGGCCAAGCCTGGCGGACAACAGGACCGCGCGGGCGGCTGCTGGCTGTCCGCGCAGGCAAGCGGACCATCGGCACGGTCGCAGCGTCGCTGCCAGGCTGCGACGATGCGACCGTGCGGGCGTCCACGACCAGACCGTGCCGACGGTGCGGTGTCCACGGCAGCCACCGGGGCTGGCTGCCCGGACACTGCGGGCATGGACGGCCGGACACTGCGCCCGCCCCGGTGGTCGAGGTCCTGGCCGATGAGCTGGGGCCGAGCCGCCGGTGGGCGACGACGACTAGGGCGACGAGGAGCGTCAGCCAGTAACGGCCACGAGACCAGCATCGGTCTGCCTGGTGGAGCGGGACGCCGGGAGTTCCCCTGGACCGGGACCGACTTGCCTGCGTCCCGCTCCGTCCTGTCCGTGCTGGTGAGGGTGGCTGTGAGAAGTTCCTCTTCCCCCTCAAGGCCGGCCCTGCGGGCGGCCGCCTGCGGCGGCCGTCCTCGGTCGGCTGCGGGACTAGGGGAGACGCCGGCCTCGGGCACGACGCCCGAGGAGACAGCGGAGCACGAGGGGGGCCAGCGGGTGATCGGCCTCTTGTGCCCGCATGGTGTAATTGACGTTACCGACGCATAGTGCGCCGCAGCACCGCCCGAGCCTGCGGGGAGTGTCGTAGCGCACCGGTCGTGATACGAGCAGTCAGGAAAGCCGATTCGCAGCAAACACTCCGGGGCGAGCCCACGCGCCACCGCCGTTCCAAGGGGATCGTGTTATGGACAACCCGTTCAAGGCGATCGCCGCTGTGGCCGGCTTGCTCACGGCGATCATCGTGCTCATCGGTACCCTCACCGATCAGGGATGGCTTCCGTCGGCCGTCAAGGACCCGGTACAAAATGCCCTCCCAGGCCAACAGCCGGGTGAGTCCAGCGGTGGCGGTGGTGACGGCGGCGCTGGGGGGACCTCACCGCCGCCATCACCGACCCGCCCGTCGCCGACCCCTCCAACGGTAGAGCCCCCTGATCCCGACACCTGCATCCAGGGATACGTCTGGCGCGAGGCCATTCAGAATGATCATGTGTGCGTCACGCCCGGGGTGCGTGACCAAACTGCCGAGGATAATCGGCTCGCCGACAGCCGCCGCAGCCCGACGGGCGGGGCCTATGGTCCCGACACCTGTCTTCCGGGCTATGTGTGGCGCGTGGTGGTCCCCACTGACCTCGTCTGTGTGACACCGGAGACGCGTGACCAAGTCCAGCAGGATAATCAGCTCGCCGACAGCCGCCGTGTTGGTTGAAGGCTTGCCGATTGCCCCTGCCAACGCGGCAGGTTGTCACCAGGGACTGGCCTCGCCCATCACCTAAGCCGGTGACCATCGGCAGCAGGTGGGAGCCACATTCGTCCTTGCCGGCCGTGCCACCAGCGCGCCAGTTGCAGCGGCCCGCAGCGGTGCATCACGGACAATGGTGGCGGCCGGAGCGCCACGGAGCTGGACATCCCCTCCATGCACCCAAGCTCGTCAGCCTCCTGGGGACTGCTTGTACAGCAGGCGGCCGTTGTCGCGAGGGCAGAGGACTGCTTTGCGGTACCCCGCCAGCGGTCGCGGTCCCTGGGCGCCGAGGGACCGGAAACGCCAGACGGCGTCGGCGCCCGGACGGACCGCCTGGCCTGTGGTACTCACGGCTTGCTCACAAGCCCTCGCGTGACTGCCTGCAACGGGCCAGGACGGCCACCGGTAGGGAGCGGCCTATGCCCTGGCCAGCTCACAGCGCTTGGATCGGAAGCGCACGCAGCGGAACGGTCCTCGAACGACTCATAACCCAGCGGCAAAGACGGCTCTCCCACAAGGCAGCACCCCCGGCCAGAGCCGAGGGCGCTGGCAGTATGCAGCGTTCCTCAGAAGGGTTCCTCTGTGTGTCAAGCAGAGGAGAAGCTGCTGTGAGGTCTGCTCCGCCAAGTCAAGGCCGGCACTGCTCGTGTCTTTCGATGACCGGTCGGGATCAGCCGCCCCGCAGCTGGAGCGCCTCGCCCAGGCGGTCGAGCGACCGCGTGGTCTTCGGTTCGAGCCCGACGATGAGGTCGTCGAAGCCGAGCTGCTCGTGGGCGTCGATCGCCCGGGCGAGCTCGTCGACGGGGCCGCTGAACGCCACGCCCAGGTCATCGCCCGGGTCGGTGGTGTCGGGATCGCGGACCTCCATGCCGACCGTCCGCCGGAGCGTGGTCGGGTCACGGCCCTCGGCCTCAAGGGCCGCCTCCAGGTCGGCCAGCCGACGGTGGAGCCGGTCGTCGGGCAGCCCGAACCAGGCCGTGTTCCAGGCGTGCGCGTAGCGCGCAGTCAGCCGGAGCATGCGCCGGCCCGTCGCCGCCACGAGTATCGGGATCGGCCGCTCGGGTGGCGGGCGCAACACCGCGTCGCGGACCTGATGGTAGGTGCCGGCCATCGTCACGCGCTCCCCTCGCAACAGCGGGCCGATGATGCGGATGGCCTCCTCGAACCGGCCGACGCGGTGGTCGGTCGGGTAGCCGAACGCCTCGTACTCCGGGTCGTACCAGCCCGCCCCCAGACCGAGGATGAGGCGGCCGCCGCTGACCATGTCGGCGGTCGTGGCCATCTTCGCCAGCAGCGCCGGGCGCCGGAACGAGATGCACATGACGAGCTGGCCCAGCTCGACGCGGCTGGTCGACGCGGCGAGCGCGGCCATGATCGTCCACCCCTCGTGGATGGCTGCGATGCTGTCGTCGGGCGGGCCGGACAGGAGGTGGTCGCAGACCCACACCGAGTCCAGGCCGATCGCCTCGGCGTGCTCGCCGAAGGCGCGCACCTGTGGCCAGGTGGGCATCCGGCCGTGCCCGTCGGACAACGCCATGGGCAGGACAACGCCGATCCGCATGCCACCCAGTCTAAGCTCAGGGAGCTTGATCGCTGCCCGAGCTGCCGGCCGCCTTCGGCGCTTGCCACGGGAGGTCGGCCACCGGAACCAACCGCACCCAGGACGCGAGCAGGCGTGGTTGCAGCCAGCAACAACCCGGTTCGTCCTCGCCGGGCGTGCCACTCGCCTGCCACAGCGGCGGCGCTGCCCGGCCGGCGCCGGACGCCACGGACATGCCGGCCGCACCCCTGAGTGACGCAAGGCTCGAGGCGGTGTCACGGTGAGGCTGTGTGAGCAGCCCGCCGGCGTCCCGCTCCGTGGTGTCCTTGCTGTCGAGCTGACGTTGGCTGTGAGGATCTTCCCTTCCACCTTTCAAGCCGGCCCCTGGCAGACCCTGCGGGCGACAGGGCCCCTACCCCGCCATCCTCGGGCCGCCGGGCCGGAGCCCCTGGGCAGACTTCCAGCCTCGGCATTCCCGCCCGAGACCGGGCGATTCACCTCACCGACCACCGTCATCCTGGGTCGCGGCCTCAAGAGCGAATGGCTTCCCGGCGGGCACAGGCTGAGCGCGATGGACGACTTGGCCCATTGGGCCCATGGGCCTGACGCTCGACGGGCACGTGAGACCGCGGGGAGGGGTCGACCCCTCCCCGCAGTCGGATCCTTCAGGCGTGCGTCCCCCAGTCGGCCTTGTTCTGGAAGAAGCCGCCGTCCACGACCACCGCATGGCCCGAGCCGTCGGGATTGATGGCGACAAGCTCGGTCGCGCCCACCTGCAGCCACTGCGTGTACAGGAGCTTCGTGCCGTCCGGTGACCAGACCGGGTTGTTGGCGAGCTCGAAGCGGAAGTTGGCGAAGTCCTGACCGACGTTGCTGACCGGCGGGTTGTCGGTCAGCTTGGTCTTGCCGCTCCCGTCGGCGTTCATGACGTAGACGTCGCCCTTGCAGCCGATCCGGGCGCTGTCGCAGGAGTCGAAGGCGATCCTTGTTCCATCGGGCGACCAGTCGGGGGCGGAGGTCTGCGCGCCCCAGGGCGTCAGCCGCGTGAGCCTGGTTCCATCCGGGTGGACCTTGAAGATCGCCTGCGTGCATCCTTGCGGGAAGAACTGGAGATGGCCGTGGCCGAACTCCTTGCAGCTCTTGAAGCGGGTGAACACGATCCACTGGCCGTCGGGCGAGAACTGCGGCTCGGAGTCGAAGTCCACACCCGCCGGTAGCGTCGTCACCCGCTGGGCCTGCGCCTGGGTGACGCCGTCCGGGTCGGATGCCGGGATGACCCAGATGCCCTCCTGGGCGGGGTAGGCACCCCAGTCCGCCTCGATGGCGATCTGGGCGCCGGTCGGCGACCAGCCGGGATCGCCGTGGAATCCAGGACCGACGGTCAGCTGCTGCAACTCGAAGGTCTCGCCGTTCCAGGCCATGACGTAGATCTGCACGACGTCGTCGCGCCCGTCCTGGTCGATCCGGTCGCTGTCGAAGGCGAGCTGCGACCCGTCCGGCGACCAGTCGGAGAAGACCGACGATCTGCCGTCGTTCGAGAACGTGAGCCGCTGCTCATCGGTCCCGTCCGGCTTGGCGCTGAAGATCTCAAGGCCGCCAAGGTCCGGACCGTCCTTGTCCGGGAGAAACCGGTGGAAGGTGATCCGCCCGTTCGTCCCGCTGAAGGTCGCGCTCGCGGGCACCGGTACCACGGCGGCGAGGACCGCGGCGAGGACCGCGGCGAGGAATCCCACACGACGCGACATGCGCCGCCTCCTTCCGAACAACTTCCGATCACACTATTCGTCCGCACCAGGCTGTTCGGTCATAGTCCACCCGAACGCTAGGGAGCAAGCGATCCGCAGATGTACCGAGTTCAACGGGGCGAAGGTCCGCCGCCGTGCGTGGGAGGGCCGTGCCCTGACGTGCTGCACGAGGCGACCGTTCGCCCACTCGCGGCTGGACAGTGGACACCGCGGCTGGACCTGAGCGGTGGAGGTCTGAGCGGTCGGCGCTCAGGTGGCTGAACGCTCGCCGCTCCCATCCCGATCGGTGAGGCTCATGGACGGTCCGGGGCACCACCGGCAGTCCTCAGCTGGACGGTGGACACCACGGGACCGTCCAGCGTGGACACCGCCAGGCCCGACCGCGGACGCCACGACCAGACATCGGACACCCGGGCCGGACAGGCATGGACGCCCGTGGACGGGTAGATAGCATGGCGCCCCGGCCGAGCGGCCAGGGCGCCACAGGGTCTGCGGGGATGCCTAGAAGGGTTCCTCTGTGTGTCAAGGTGGAGGCAGCTGCCGTGAGGATCTGCTCTCCAGGTCAAGGCCGGCACCGAGGGCGGCCGCCTGCGGTGGCCGTCCTCGGCCAGCAGCACCGCCCGCGCCGGGCGGTCCGGGACCCCTCCGCCTCCGCCAAGGTGACCCCGCGCAGGCCATCGTGTCGAAGTGGAGACACCCTGGGGCCATCGTGCACCTCGGCCGCGAGGCCGGCCGCGCCTTGCCATGCCAGACGATCTTGGACGCAGCGGATCGTGCGGGCCTGCGCGAGTGCAGGCCCGCTTGGCGGAGCGGCGTCGGTACCAGACGGTCAGGCCATCGACGAAAAGGTGGTGGCGCGGGCGTCGCGGTGAGATCCTCCCAAGGCAAGCAGGCGCCAGGACCGTCGCGCCGCGTCGGCAGGCGGCTCGGGAAGAGGTCACGATGAAGCGGCGGCCGTGGCAGGTCGGCCTGGGCGTGAGGCAGATCGGCGGGCTGCAGCTCGTCCTGCTCGGGCTGCTGCTGGCTGGTGGGGGCCTGGTGGGCCTTGGCGTGAAGGTGCTGGTGGACAACCAGCGCTTCGTGGCAAAGGCGGCGGGCGCAAGGGGCGTGGTGGTCGACGTCCGCGAGGAGGTCCGGAGCGAGCGGAGGGGGTCAGGCGACAACGAGCGCTACGTGGATGTGACCTACTCCTACCCGGTCGTGCGCTTCCTCACCGCCCGCGAGCAGGTCGTGCAGTTCCAGGGCGACGACGGCTCGCTGCGGGTCGGCGACTCGGTCAGGGTCCTCTACGACCCGGCAAACCCGCGCGATGTGCGGCTGGACAGCTGGCCCAGCCGCTGGGGCGCGGGCACCGTCCCCATCGCCGCTGGGCTCGTCCTCATCCTCATCGCGATCGGCGCGGTGCTGTATCGGCTGGCCCGTACCCGGGGGCGAGCAGCTTACCGTGGGACAGGTCAGCACCGGCAGCCGCCACCGGCCCGACTGCCAGGTGGCCGGCGAGGTCGCCAAGCAGACCAGCACGGGAACCAGGGCCCTGGGGCTGGCGCTGGGCCGACGCCTGCGCGCTGACGATCCGGGCCTCAATCCGTCAAGGCTCCCCGCCCAGGTGCTGCCGCGGGGCTGCGGCCCTTGCCGACAGGTGGTCGCCCTGGACGGGCCTGGTCCTTCTGGTGGGCTGGGAGCCGTCGCCGCCCGCGCCCGAGCTATGTTTGGTCCTCGCCGGCCGTGCCACCCGCGTGCCACATCGGAAGGGCAAGCCCGGGTGCCAAGCGGGCAGCCGCGGTCACCTTCGTCACACCGGTGACCTGGCCATCGCTCGCGCTGGCAGCGTGCACGCAGCACCCGGACACGCCTGATACGGATGAGGTCAAGCCGCTTGGAGCGGTCTTGCCGTGCCCGGCCGATGGTTGCGGTCCCTGGCGCCGAGGGACCGGGAACGCCGGACGGCGTCGGCGCCCGGACGGGACCGCGTGGCCTGTGGTGCTCACGGGCTTGCTCACAAGCCCTCGCGTGACTGCCTGCAACGGGCCGGGACGGCTCCCGCTGGGAGGGGCCCATGCCCTGGTCAGCCCGAGCGCTCGGATCGGAAGCTCAGCGACTCCCAGTCCGGCTACTCGTCGTTTGACCAGGCATCCATCGGCCGGCCAGCCAGCCGGAGCACTTCGGGAAGGCTGGCGAGGTTGTCGGGGTCCGCCACCGCCAGCTCGAAGGCTTGGCGTCCCAGTCCGATCAGCCACACCTGGAAGTACCAGAACCCGTCGCCCGAGCACAGACTGTCGCAGATCAGGTAGGCCGCGCCCCACATGGGCCAGGTGTCAGCGCGCCGCCGGACCCGGTCGAGCCAGACCTGGAAGTCGACGAGCTCCGCCGCCGGCTGCTGGGCAAGCCGCTCGAGCCATCGCAGCCGCGCCTGTGGGTCGCTGGTCTCCTGCCGCGACCGCTCGATCAGCTCCCAGAACCCATCAACGTCCATGACACCAGTGTCGCCAGTGTCGCCGACGGGTGTGTCAGCCTCCCCTGGAAGGATCATCGCTCCCGATCGAGCACGTGCCAACGACCACGGCGTCCCGGGTCGGATTGTGGTCATCGGTCTTGCCGGTGCCGACCTCCACGCTGCGACCACCAGCCCCTGAGACCACGCGGCTAGAAGACTTCAATCCCAACCACGCGGGGCGTGAGCGTCAACGAGTCCTGGGACGAAACCCACCAGGCGAACCCGCTACAGCGACGGCTGATCGGCGAGCAAGCACCGGTAGACGGCGTCCGACAACCGGCGTTTCAAACAGCGCAGCGCCTCCTTGGCGGACTTGCCCTCGGCGCGCTTGCGCCGGTAGTAGGCCTGCCCGGCGGTGGGATGGCGGATCTGCACAATCGCCATCAGGTACAGGGCGTGGCTGAGCTTGCGATCCCCGGCCCGTGACAGCCGATGGCGGACCACCTGCCCGCTGGAGGCCGCCAACGGCGCGGTCCCGGTGTGGGCGGCGAAGTGGTGCTTGCTGGGGAACCGACCGATGTCGCCGACCTCGCCGAGCAGCTTGGCGGCCAGCACCGGGCCGACCCCAAACAGCTCCACCAGGCTGGTCTTGGAGTGCTTGACCGCGGTCTGGATGCACTCCTCCACCGTTGCGATGCGCCGGTCCAGGTCGCGGACGTCGGCGATCAGGTCGCTGGCGAGCTGCCAGCGGGTGACGGCCGGCGCGCCGGTCGGGCACACCTGGTCCAGCAGCACGGCGGCGCCATCGGCGGTGAGGGTGCGGGCGGCACCGGCCGGTGCCAAGTCGGCGAGCAGCCGGTGCAGCCGGTTGCTGGTCTGGGTCCGCATCCGGACCAGGTCCTCGCGCCGGTTGGTCAACAGGTGCAACACCACCGCCTGGTCCTCGACGCCGACCTGCCGCAGGGATGCGGCGCTGCGGGCGGCGACCGCGACCGAGACCGCGGCGTCATCAGGGTCGGTCTTGCGCCCGTGGCCGGTGGACAGGACCCGCACGCGGGTGGCCAGCTTGGCCGGCACGTCCACCACCGGCTCGGCGTCGGCGACCAGCCACTGGGCGAGGGCGCGACCGACCCCGCCAGCGCCCTCCACCGCCCAACCTCGCTGGTCCCACCGTTCGGCCCACCCTCGCAGGGCCTGGTAGCCCTCGAGCGTGGCGGGGAAGCGCTGCCGGTCCAGCAGCCGGCCATGCTCGTCGAGCGCGGCGAGGGTGTGGCTGTGCTTGTGCGGGTCGACCCCGATGATCACCGGCATGCAGGCACCTTTCTCCAGGGCGGCCACGAAACACCAGGAGGGCAGGCCAACTTCGAGCCCTGGCAGACCTCTGTTGCGCCACTCCCGGTCGGGTGCCGGCAGGACCGCACAACCGTTCTGGAGCCAGCCCGGCATGAGCGGCAGCGGAGGTTGTGGAGCGACCCGCCGGCACCCTGGAACCCTGCGGCTGCAGACCCAGGGCTCCTACCCGCCATTCAATAAGTTGGCGGGGGGTCGCTGAAGTCGCCGCCACGCTCGGCGGCCCACTCCCGGCCGGTGGCGCGGTCGCTGGTGCCGCGGCTGTGGGTGCGTTCGACCTTGGCGGTGGCGAACTTGAGGCTGACGCCGACCTCGTCGGCCTCGATCTCGGTGACCGAGCGCCGCTCCCCCTCCGGGGTCTCCCAGGAGCGGGTCCGCAGCCGCCCGGTGACCATGACCCGGTCGCCCTTGCCGAGGGAGTCGGCCAGGTGCTCGGCCTGGTCTCGCCAGCAGTTGACCTTGAAAACGACGTCTCCCCGTCGCGCCACTGGCCGTCTTGCTGGATCCGCTGGGTGACCGCCACGCGGCAGTTGGCGACGGCGGTTCCGGAGTTGGTGAACCGCAGCTCGGAGTCGTCGACCAGGTTGCCGACGATGGTGGTGTGGTTGTCGCTGGCCATCAGGCCCTCCTCGAGTACGGACTGTGGGATGGTCGGGTGGTGGTGGGCTGGTCGGGCGACTGCGGGCTCACCTCCTTCCCGTCGCGGCGGCGTGGGTCATCGCTCCGGCCCGCCGCGTTCGGGCCCGCGCCGCGCCCGGGCGGCGTGGCGGGCGGTGCGGGCGGCGTCGGCGGCGCGGTAGTCCTGCCCGGCCACCCGGATGACCGGGGTGGGTCGTTCTCCCGGGACGCGGCCACCGCGACCCTGGTGCCGAGGGCCAGGCCGGCCTCGCGGTCGCGCACGGCCTGGCGGCCGGCGGGGTCGAGGGTGTCGGCGGGCACGCCGAAGTCGGGGTTGAGCCGGTCGAACGCCGCCTCGGCGTTGGCGCGGGCGTGGGCGGCGCGCTCGGCGGCCAGCTGCTGGGCGCGGGTGGCGCGGTAGCGCAGGCCCGCCAGGCGGGACAGCGGCAGGGTAGGGGGGCTCTCGTTGTGCTCGTCGAGCCAGACCTGGTAGCTGCGGGCGCTGATGTCTTCGAACATGCGGACCAGCTCGCGGTGGGTCTGGGGGCCGTCGGGGCGGGTGCGGGGCAGCTGGTCGGGGCGGACCCCGGGCCGGTAGGGGTTGGGCCAGGCATAGGCCATCCAGGGGTTGAGGCGGCCGTAGCCGTCCTCGGCGGCGCGGACGGCGGGATCGGTCGTGGAGTCGTGGCCGCTGGCGGCGTGGGCTAGGGTTGGGCTGCTGCCCATGCGGGGCTCCTTCCCGGGTGGGTGGCGGGGCGGGCGCGGGATCTGCGTGGCTGCGGTGTCGCGCCCGCCCCGTGCTTGGGGTCAGCCGGCCTGCGGGCCGGCAAGGGCCATGGGCGTCACCTCCCCTCCCGGGTCCGCTCGGCCGCCTCCCGTGTGGCGGGCGCCGGCGGAGCATGTTGGTTGGTGGGCTCGGGGCGGGTGGGGTCAGGGAGGCGGCGGGGGTGGGCCAGGCCGACAACGCGGGCCGAGGCCAGGGTGCGGCGGGTCTGGCGGGGCTCGTCGGCCAGCAGCCCGCACCGCTCGGCCGCGTCCAGCAGGCGCTGGTGGACTTCGTGCTCGTCGAGGGCGCCGGCGGCGACCAGGTTGAACAGGTTGCGCCCGGACTCCCACAGCTGCTCGTTGCGGCCGGGCTGGCGCGCGGCGGCGACCCGGGCCAGCTCGGTGGCGAGCGCTGCCCTGGCGTAGGGACGGCCCGGCCCATCCGGCACCCGGAGGCGGGCGGGCGGGCCGGCCGGGCGCTCGACCTCGCGACGTGCCGCCAGCTCGCGGAGCGGGTCGGGGACCTCGGGCAGCGGCGCGTCCAGGCCGCGGGCCCACCGGTAGCACTCGCCGTAGGCGTGGCGGCTGGGTGGGGCGACCACGTAGCCGCCCAGGCCCTGATAGTCCACGCGGTCCAGTACGCCGCGGCGCCGGCCCAGCCCCGAGGGGGCGAGGTAGTAGTGCCAGCCGGCCGCGGCCCGGCCGGTCCTGACAACCGGCCCGCCGGCGGGCAGCTGGACCCGGTCTGGGTGGCGTACTCGCAGGCGTAGTCGGCGCCGCGGCGTCTGGTGAGCGCGCTGCGGACCTCGGCCAGGTAGGGCGGGTCGCAGTAGACGACCGCGTCGGCGCCGGGCTTGGCGTACTTGGCCAGCACCTCGACGCGGGCCGCTGCTCGAGGTGGACGCGGCGCAGCCGCTGGGCGCAGGCGTCGAGGCGGTCGGCCAGGGCGGCGAACTTGTGGGCGTGGTCGGAGCCGTTGGTGTTGTAGGCCGCGACCCACCCGGATGGGCGGCCCCGGCCGGCCAAGTGGCTGATGGACTGGTTGACGCGCACAAACCAGCGGCGGGCGCGCTCCACGTCGTCCAGGCCGGGATCGTCGTAGTGGGCGGCGAACTGCTGGTACTCGGCGCGGGCGTAGGGGGTCAGGTGCAGCGCGCGGGCGAGTTCGGCGGGCCGCTCGCGCAGGACGGTGAAGAAGTCGACCACCTGGCCGTCGAGGTCGTTGAGGATCTCGGTCGGCGACGCCGGCTTGGCGAACAGCACCGCGGCGCTGCCCGCAAACGGTTCGATGTAGGTGCGGCAGGGTGGCAGGAGGCTGGCGATCCAGGGCGCCAGGTGGGTCTTGGCGCCGTAGTAGTTGGTCGGCGGCCTCACGGCAGCTCCCCCCTCCTGGGGCACCGGGCCGCACGGGTCGCACCGGTCGCGCTGCTGGGGGTGGTGGGGTCGAGCCGGACCTCGAGGTAGACGCGCACCAGCACGCTGGCGCCGCGGTCGGGGGAGGGGCCGCTGAGCGCGACCACGTCGAGCACCTCGACCAGCCGGCGGGTGGCGTCGGCGACCTCGGCGGGGGTGCCCCACAGGCGCAGCTTCACCGTGGCCCCCCCTCCCTATGCTGGGCGCGGTGGGCGGCCAGGAACGCCGCGGCGGTGGACCGGCCGCAGCCGGCCGCCTGGGCGAGTGTCCGGGCTGTCCACGCGGCCCCGTCCGGGCGGCCCTGGTTGTGGACGGCCTCCCTGGACGGGTCCGGGGTGGCGAGCCGGACGACCTCGCGGGCGTCACCCTTCAAGCCCTCCAGCATCGCCAGGACCGCCAGGGGGATGGCGGCGGCGATGCCGCGGGCGACCAGGCCGGGCTGGGCGTGGGCGACGTTGCCAGCGATCGACACCGCCGTCCCGGCAATCACCAGCAGCCAGCCGTAGCCGGCGCCGCGGGTGCCGCGGCGCGACCGCGACACGATCCGGGCCATCCCGTAGATGGCCGGGCCGTCGGCCACCACCGGGACCGCCAGCGCCTGCCAGGCCGAGTAGCCCGCCTGGCGGCCCAGGGCGTACAGCGGGTGGCCGAGACCGCGTAGGAGCAGCCGGCGATCACCACCCCGACGGCCACGCCCAGGTGCAGGGTGAGCCGGTCCAGCCCGGACACCCGCCCAGCTGGGCCCGTGGACGGTGGTGGACACCATCCGGACGGCGCGGGCGGGACACCGGTCCGGCCGGCCGGATGGCGTCCGGGCGGGACGGTCTGGCTGCGGTGGACGGCAGGCGCGTCCACGGAAGGGCCGGACGGCTCAGCGCGCACGGTCGGCCTCCCTCGCCGGGCTGGAGCTGGACCGCCAGCCACCACCACCGGCGGTCGGGTTGGACCCGGCCCGCCGCGCCGGCCTGCTCGACCAGCTCCACCGCCCGGACCGACGGCTGGTCGTGCTGCTGGCCGGCGTCCACGCCCTGCGCCCACATCAGA
>DASYUT010000098.1 GCA_036000965.1 Actinomycetes bacterium | reverse complement strand
GCCGGTGGCCTCGGTGACCACCGCGCGGCGGGTCCGCTCGGCCGACATCTGGCGGGTCATGGCCTCCTGGACCTGCGGCGGCGGGGTGATCTCGCGGACCTCGACGTTGGTGACCTTCACGCCCCAGCGCTCGGTGACCTCGTCGAGCTTCGCGCGGAGCTGCTCGTTCATCTGCTCACGCTTGGAGAGCACGTCATCCAGGCTCATGTCGCCGACCACGCTGCGCAGGGTGGTCGCGGCGATGTTCTGCGCGGCGCCGGCGAAGTACTGGACCCGTACCACGCTCGCCACCGCGTCGATGACCCTGGTGAAGATGATGAAGTCGATCGAGATGGTGGCGTTGTCCTCGGTGATCGCGGTCTGGCGCGGGATTTCCAGATACTGCTCGCGCAGGTCGACCAGGACCGGCCGGTCCACGACCGGGATGATCAGCACGAGCCCCGGCCCGCGCGTGCCCAGGGAGCGGCCCAAGCGGAACAGCACGATGCGCTGGTACTCGCGGACGATCCTGATCGAGAGGCGGACCAGCAGCACCAGCAGCACCAGCACGACCGCCAGCGCGATGTAGAACCCGATCATTCCCTCACGGTCCTTTCGGTTGCCTCCCGGGGCATCGTCGGCCCCGGCTCGACGATCAGTCGCAACCCGCGCCGCCCGACCACGCGGACGCCGCTCCCGGCGGGGATGGCGCCGCCGGCCGCCTCGGCGCTCCAGCGCTCGTGGCCGACCCGGACCTCGCCGCGGGGGCCGAGCTCCCCGAGCGCGACGCCCTCGGCCCCGACCAGTTCGTCCATGCCTCCGCCGGGCGCCGGCAGGGCGCGCGCCTCGAGCACGGCCTGGACCACGAAGCCGAAGAAGCCGGCCAGGACGGCCGTGACCAGCGCCAGCAGCCAGCGGGAGACGTGGACGTCGGGGGTCGACGGGTCGAACAGCAGCAGGCCGCCGAGGATCAGGCAGGCGATGCCGCCGGCCAGCGGCAGGCCGACGCCCGGATGCTTCAGCTCGACCAGGAACAGCACCACCGAGGCGGCCAGCAGGGCCAGCCCGCCCAGCCGCACCGGCAGGATGCCGAAGGCGACCACGCTGGTGACCAGCAGCAGCGTGCCGAGCACGCCCGGCACCGAGATGCCCGGGTGGAGCACCTCGATCACGATCAGGATCAGGCCGACGTAGAAGAAGACGAAGGCGAGGTTGGGGTCGATCAGCCCGTGCAGCAGCGCGACGCCGAGGCTCGGGTCCTGGGTCTGGACGGTGGCGTCGGCGGTGTGGAGGGTGACCGTGCCGGCCGCGGTCTCGACCTGCAGGCCGTCGACGTCCTTGAGCAGCGCCGCCGTGGAGTCGGCCAGCCGGTCGGCCACCGGCGGGTCCTCTGCGGCCGCCTGCTCGGCGGAGAGCGTCGCCGAGTCGCGCACGGCGGACTCCGCCCATTTGGCGTTGCGGTGGGTCTGCTCGGCCAGGGAGCGGATGAACGCGGCCGCGTCGTTGGTCACCTTCTCCTGCTCGATCGCGCCGCTCACGCCGACCGGGTGGGCGGCGCCGATGTTGGTGCCGTGGGCCATCGCGTTGGACGGGCAGGCGAGCATCACGAACGTCCCGGCGGAGGCGGCCCTG
>DASYUT010000097.1 GCA_036000965.1 Actinomycetes bacterium | reverse complement strand
GACTAGCGACGCCCTCGGCAGGTTGCTCAGGCACGAGCTCCGGGCGTCGCGCCCGCGCCGACCAGCTCCTGCTCGCGCACGTCGTCGGCGTGGATGTCGCTCTGGTAGGTCTCGGTGGCGAGCCAGGTCGCGACCACCGTGATCAACGCCATCATCGCCATGTAGAGGGCCACGGCCGGCCAGCTCCACGCCTTCAGCAGCGCGGCGGCGACCAGCGGGGCGAAGCCGCCGGCAGACACCGAGGCGAGCTGGTAGCCGAGCGAAGCGCCGCTGTAGCGGACCCTGGTGCCGAACAGCTCCGAGAAGAACGCCGCCTGCGGCCCGTACATGAGGTCGTGGCCGATGTTGACCCCGAGGACGATCGCCAGCCAGATGAGGGTCGACGTCTTGGTGTTGACCATCCAGAAGAACGGGAACGCGAACACCAGCGAGAACACCGCCCCGCCGAGGTACAGCGGCCGCCGGCCGACCCGGTCGGAAAGTGCCCCGTACAAGGGGATGGTCTGCGTCTCCTTGACCCGCTGGAAGGCTGGCGACTCGTACAGCTTCCGGCGCACGAACAGGCCGATCGCGATCAGCACCACGCTGAGCAGGAACGGTATCCGCCAGCCCACGACAGGAACGCCGCGTCGGAGGTGGCCTGCTGGACGATCAGGAAGACCACCGTCGACAGGAACAGGCCGGCGGGCACGCCCATCTGCGGCCAGCTTCCGAGGCGAGCAGTGGACCTGCTGCTCGTAGCCGCTTGCCGTACCCGGACTGGTCGGCGATGTTGGGAAACAGGTGCCGCAGGTGCTTGCGGGCGTAGCGGATCCAGTGTCGCTCTGGTGGGAAGTCGAGCAGGACCTGGGCGATGCCAGACACAGCAGCGCAGCGTCGGAACGTCGCGGTGGCCGCCCGATCCGGCGACGCCCGGTGGCGCGGACTCGACCTCCTACTATGTGGATCATATCGTGGTTCACCCCGACTGGTTCACCGCTCCGGCGCTGAGGGGCAACTCCAAGCGCCTGGGCCTCGCGCCGCCTGCTGAGGACATCGCGCTGGTCTGGCTGACCGAATCCCCGCAGCAGGAGGAAGGGATCAGCCCGGCGCCGATCGTCGGAGCTGGCGAACTCCACGGCGAGACCGTTGTCGCGATCAACACCTGGACCAGCAGCATGCGTTGCGCTGGTCCGTCGTACTCCTACCGCCTCGATGCACCGACGGCACAGGAGTTCCTGAACACCTACCTGTAGTCGCATTCCGTCGTGTCGACCCGGGGAGCACGTGACCCCCGGGTCGACCGTCAGCCTCCGACAGCAGGGGCGGAGATCATCTGTGAGATGGCGGCTGTAACACAGTCTGCCTCTGACAGGCTGCTCGCCTCTGCAGAGCAGTGCGATTACGACGCATGACTTTGCCGCTTTACGGTCGGCGGCGACCCGGGCTGCGTGCTGGTGAGCTGGCTGGCCCGCTGCTAGGTGGCGGTCTCGCGGTCTTTGGCCTGCTCGGCCCGCGCCCTGGCCCGGTCACGCCGGTTGGCTGGCAGGGGCTGGCCGGCGGTCACGTCGCGGGCCACATCGGCCAGCCGGCGGGTCGAGGACCGCGCCGCCCCCCGCAACCGCTCGAACGCGGTCTGCGCGTCCAGCCGCTCGCGGCCCATGAGCACCCCCTTGGCCTGCTCGATCAGCCAGCGGTGCTCCAACGCGGCCTGCAGCTGCTCGGCCAGCCGACCCTTGACCTGGGCGGTGACCGCCGCGCTGAGCAGGCTGGCGACCAGCCCGGCATAGGCCTGCAGGGCGGCGACCTCGCTGGGATCCCAGTCCCGCGCCTGGCCGGCGTAGACGTCCAAGGTGCCGATCACCCCGCCGTCCAGCTCCACCGGCACACTCAACGCCGCGCAGATCCCTTCGCTGAGCAGCACCTGGGTGAACTCACCCCAGTCCGGTTCGGTGCCGATGTTGCGGATGGCGGCCGGCAGCCGTTGGCGGAACGCCACCGCACAGGGGCCTTGGGCCAGCCGCTCCTGGCTGTCCTCGACGGTCTGGGCGCTCTGGTCAGATGCGCTGGCCCAGCGCAGCTGCCCCTGTTGGTCGACCAGCATGAGGCCGGCCGCGTCGGCTCGGAACAGCTGCTTGGCCGCGTCGGTCACCTGCTGCAGGGTGGGGGCCAGGCCGCGTTCTGGGTCCAGGCTGCCCAGGGCGCCGATGCTGTTGGCCAGGTCGGTCGGGTCGATGGGCATGGCGCTGCCTGCCTTTCTTGGTGCCGGGGACTGGCGAACTGGTCACCAGGCCAGGGAGTGGATGCCTAGGATGCCGAGCGGGCCAACAGCCCGTCGCTTGGGAAGGGCCGGACAAGCTGGAGGTCCGGGGATGCTGCCACCGTCCAGGGGCCACGATGCGAACAGGGACTACGCGCATAACTGTACGCCTGCCACCGGCTCGCTCAACCCGGTGGCGCCGGCTGGCAGATTCGGGCCCGGTCCCGGTGGCTACCCCACCATGCAGCCTCGGGCTGCAACCGCTGCGACGGACGCGCCGCCACGGGCAGGTCGGCCCAGACCTCGCTTGCCTGCACCGACAGCCCGAGGCTGCCCCCACCCCAGCACCCAGCGCAGTGACGAACCGTCTAAGACGGCCACGTGCCAAGCCGCAGCCTTCCAATTGGATCTGCCCTGCTCACGTTGGGTGCCTCGTCCATCCAGGCGGATCCAGAAAGGTCCCGTCGGATCGTCTGGATGATCAAGCGCCTTCTGAGATGATCAAGCGCCTTCTGAGAGGGAATCGGATGGCGCCATAACCTGCTGGGACCCAATGCCCACGGGGTCTCCGCCTCGTCGGGTAGTCGCTCAGCGCGGTCGACCGCCGCTTGCTCCCGATCCGGCAGCCGCCCTGCGCCGGTCAGGCTCCGCCGCAGCCCGGTCCTGGGCTGCGGCCGCCCGATCCTCGGCCGCCTGGTCCTGCCGCTCGGCCGCCTGTTCACGGTCTGGGAGGGGCTTGTCCATGCTCATCGCATCCGCCCTGGTGGCACGAAGGTATGCAGTGCAGCGGCCGTTACCAGGGCGACGATAGTCCCTGCCGGGGCTCCTGTGGAGCCTTCCGACAGGGCAGGTGGCCGCCTCGGAGGAGCGCGCATGCTCCGATTGGGCATGGCTGAGGCCGGGCCGGGATGGTCAGGGTTCCACCAGTTGGGCACGCATGCAGGTCAGGGCGCGGCGCTGCAGCCGCGACACGTGCATCTGCGAGCAGCCGACCTTGGCAGCGATGGCGTATTGGTCCAGGTCGTGGAAGAACCGCATGACGATGACTTCGCGTTCCAGGCTGGGCAGCGCGGCGACCATGCCGGTCAGAGCCAACAGGTCTTCTGGTTCCTCCCTGGGCCCGGGGGCAGCCACCAGGTCGCCGAGACGAAGGTCGGGGTCGTCGCCGGCTGCCTGGTCCAGGGACACCTCCCGGCGGCTGGTCGCGACCGCCAACGCCTCCAGGATCTCCTCCTCGCTCACCTCCAGGTGCTCAGCCAGCTCGGTGGTGGTTGGGGCGCGGCCCAGGGTCTGGTGCAGCTCGTCGGCCGCCTTGAACAGCCGCAACGCTTGTTCCTTGACCGGGCGAGGTACGCGCAGCCGCCAGCTGGTGTCGCGCAGGTGGCGTTTGAGTTCGCCGACCACGCAGGCGACCGCGAAGGGGACAAACACCGGGCTCTTGGCCGGGTCGTAGCGGTCGATGGCGGCGATCAGTCCGGCCCGGGCGGTCTGGCGCAGGTCCTCGGGGGTGGTCCCGCGGCTGTTGCGGTAGCGGTTGGCCAGCCGGTCGGCCAGGCTCAGGTAGGCCAGGATGATCCGCTCTCGCAGCTTCGGATCGCGGCTGGTGGTGTACTCCTGCAGCCACCCGTCCACCGCGGTCGCCGCCGTCTGGTCGCCTGGCCGGACGTCGACGACCTCATCGTTTGGAAGCTGGGGGATGGTAGCGGACACCAGGCACCTCGTTGGGGCTGGTCGTCCACGGGGGCTGGGCAGACGAGGCGGCACAAGCAGCCAGCAAGGGTGGTCTTCCCTGTGCAGATGTTCGCAAACCTGCTCGGCCTCGGCTCAGCGTTCGACCAGGTTCAGAGAAGCTGCGCTTCCAACCCGGACCGACACCGCTGACCCGGACCAGCGGGTGCTGTCCGACGTCGCCGGAAGCCGACCTTGATCGGCTTGGGAGGGGATTCGCGTGCGGTCACGGTCTGGCCTTCTTGGGGTGCTCTTTGAAGAAGCGCACCAGCTCGGCGGAGGCATCAGGTCCCTGCGGATCGGTGTAGGAGCCGTGCGGGCTTCCCCCTGACCAGGCATGGCCTGCCTGATGGATGATCCACTGCTCCACGACCGCGCCCTCGCTGGCGTCAGGGTAGACACGGCGCGTGTACGCATGTCCACCAGCCACCTGCCCCGATGTCACGGTGGCCGCCTGCGCGGGCTTAGGGACGCCGGCCTGCTCGGCGGTGCCGGTCCGGCCCCAGTGGGCAAGCAGGTCCTCGGCGTTGATGGGGGCGACGATCGCGTCGCCATCCCCATGGAACACGATCAGCGGGATGCTCCTGGCCGGCTGGTGAGCACCCGGTGGTGGCCCCTGCTTCATGGCGGCGAACGCGGAGGGCAGGTCATGGGCGGCGCCGTAGGCGAGGCCGGAGTGCACACCGGCCGCGGCATACAGGTCAGGGTAGGTCGCGGCCATGACCGCGGCCATGGCCCCACCGGCCGAGAAGCCGGCCACATAGACCCGGCCGGCGTCGACCCGATAGGCGCTCATGACCTGGCGCGTGATCCCTGCGATGAGGGATGGCTCGCCGGCGCCGCGGTGTTGGTCGGCGGCCTGGAACCAGTTCCAACACCGCAGGCGATTGGCGGAGGTGGCTTGCTCGGGGTAGGCAACCAGGAACGTGTCCCGTTCGGCGAGCCCGTTGATGCCCGTGCCCGCCGCAAAGTCGACGGCCGTCTGCGTCCCACCGTGCAGCATGACGATCAGGGGCACGGTCTGTCCGGCATAGCTGCTGGGGATGTAGAGCTTGTAGCCGCGGGTCCCGGCGGCGTTGGTGTAGGACGCGTCGAGGAACCGTCCTCCGGCTCGGGCCACGGCGGCGGTCGCGTCTGGTGGGTGTGGGCGTGCACCGCCAGCAGGTCGCAGCCGGTGCGGGGAGCGCACGGGACGCTTGGCGACGCGGCGAAGCAACGCAGCGACGCTGGATGCTCCGGGTTCCTGGCCCATGCCCGACCCCGGCGGCACCGCAGGCCCAGCCGGGGCCTCGGCGACGCGCAGCTGCGCCCCGATCGGTTCGGCAGCGCGAGGCGGCTCTGGGGTGGACATGCCGGAGGCCGGCTGGTTGCCCAGCGTCCGCTGGATGAGTGCGGTCGCCTCGGCGAGCTGCCCCGCGCGGGTGAGGCGGGTGGCTTCGGCCATGGCGGCCTGCATCTGTTGCTGCATCTCACAGTTCCCTTCCATCAGGCTCACACGGTCCGGCCCGCCAACGCCGCCTTCACCGCGGCACTCGCCCGCAGGGCCCCGAGCACCTCGACCGATTCGATCGTCGCCAAGGCCAGCTCCGGGGAGACGTCCTCGGCGATGCTGGCCAGACCGAGCACGCGGATCTGCAGCCGCTGGCCAGCCTCGCTGACTGCCTCCAGGTCGCGGCGCGCGTAGTGCTGCACCCCAAGCACCAGCGTCTTGCGCGCCACCGTGTGGTTGACGGCCTCGGCGTGGGTGGCGAGCTGGGCGCGGATCGCGGTGCGGATGAAGTCGGTTCGGTTGGCGTAGAAGCCTTCCTGCACCAGCAAGTCGATCTGGCCTAGGTCCACGAGCCCCAGGTTGATCGTGATCTTCTCGGTCTTCTCGCCTTCACCCACCCTAACCATCCCCTTACCATCCCAGTGGATGGTTACTCCCACCCGTCACCTTTGTCAAGGGCTTCGTTCGACCGTGGCTGCGGAGCAACAGAGCAGCCGATCCGCTGAGTCGTTGGCAAAGCAGCAGGAGGATTGTGCACGCTTGCGGCGTGCACAATTGTGGGTAGGCACGGTAGTCAGGTTGCGCCGAGACAATCCTGGCTACCTGCGATGGCGGGTACTGGACGGCAGTGACCCCGACGGGGTTCGCGGCCGCCCTGCGCACGACGGACGATCTCGGGGGACCGTCGGGCGTGCAGCCTCACGACGCAGTCAGACAGGAGCGCACATGACACCCTTGGACGGAGCGCCGATGGTCGGGTCTCGGGATGGCGCCGACGGCAGCGCGAGCGGCCGGCCGGCGACCTCGCGTGCGGATCGCGGCAGTGACTACGCCGAGCTGTCCCGGCTGGTCAGGCAGGCTGGACTCCTGGACCGGCGGCCCGCCTGGTACGCCATGAAGATTGGTCTCAACACGGTCCTGCTCGGCGCCGGGTGGACCGCCTTCTCCCTGCTGGGGAATTCGTGGTGGCAGCTCGCCACCGCTGTCTGGCTCGCGGTCGCCTTCACCCAGACCGCGTTCCTCGGCCACGACGCCGGGCACCGGCAGATCTTCCGCCGGCGCCCGGCCAACGACCGCGTCGGGCTGGTCCTTGGCAACCTGCTGATCGGCGTGAGCTACGGCTGGTGGGTCGGCAAGCACACCCGCCACCACAGCCATCCCAACCACGTCGACCGGGATCCCGACGTCACCATCGGCGCGGTTGCGTTCACCGCCGACCAGGCGCGGGCCCGCCGTGGGCTCACCAGGGTGCTGGCCCGCTACCAGGCCTGGCTGTTCTTCCCGCTGCTCATGCTCGAAGCGGTGCACCTGCACGGCGCGAGCGTCAAAGTCGTGACACGCGGCGCGGTCAAGTTCAGGCGGCTCGAGGCGCTCCTGCTGTTCGCCCACATCGCCAGCTACTACACCGCCGTGCTGCTCGTGCTCACACCGCTGCGGGCGGCGGTCTTCGTCATCGTCCAGCAGGGCCTGTTCGGCCTGTACCTGGGATGCGCCTTCGCACCCAACCACAAGGGCATGCCCATGCTCACCGGACGAGACGAGCTGGACTACCTCAGGCGCCAGGTGCTGACCTCCCGCAACGTACGCGGAAGCCGGCTGGTGGACTTCGCGCTCGGCGGGCTCAACTACCAGATCGAGCACCACCTGTTCCCCAGCATGCCCAGACCGAACCTGCGGCGCTCCCAGGCCCTCATCCGCGGGTTCTGCGTGCAGCACGGCCTCTCCTACCACGAGAGCACGATGCTCAGCTCCTACGCGCAGGCGCTCCGTCACCTCCACGCGGTCGGTGCGCCGCTCCGTCCAGCGGTGGCCGACTGAGAGGCCAGCCACACGACCGCGTCCTGGATCCTGCAGCCGGACGAGCCGGCCGGCGAGTCCTGACGATCCGCGTGTCCTCGACCTTCCACGCAGGTGGGAGTACCGATGGGTGAGTGGGTGGGTGGCCGCGACGCGCTCGGAGACCCCGCCCGTCTGTAGGCGGCCAGGGCGTGCCGGATGCGGGCATTAACGATGAGGGCCGCGCCGGTCAGGGTCGGGATCGCCCACTGCAATACCGTGCACCACCGCTGTGCTGTGGTCACGTCCTCGTGGGGTGTCGGCGGTCGGGGCTGTGCCACTGTCGACGGGCATGTCGCTGGCCCACCGGAGCTTGGCGCCGAGCGCCCAGACCAGACGGTGGCACCCAGGGCGGCCGCCGTGCGGTTGAGCCCGATCGCGCCCATCAGCGAGCCGGCGAACCAGGCGGCCAGGCTGAGATCGTGCCGAGAGCGGGCGACGCTGTTGCCGGTTGCCATGGAGTACATCCTTGCCCGTCTCCGCGCTGCGGGAAGGACGCCGGACGGGGGCGGCCTTCCCGGTTTCCGCGCCCACGCCGGTTGGCGTGGGCGCGGAGGCGTCGTTTGATCGTTAGCGCGGGTCGCGTCGTGGCTGGTCGTCGACGTCGATGTGCTCCTTGCGGACCTCGTCGCCGACCTGGCGCTCCTCGGTGACCGTGCCCTTGTCGAGGCGGACGCGCTCCTTGGCCACGGCCCGCTTCTCGACCACCGGCTCCTCCTCGCGGAGCACCACCTCGTGCTCCTCCTCGGAGATGTCCGGCCCGGAGGTGGCCGCGTCGATGTTGGCGTCGGTGATCGGCTCACGCTCCAGCCGGACCTCCTCGCGCTGCACCGGCACGGTGGTGGTGACCTGCCCGGTGGTCACGTACTTGCGCAGCCGCACCCGGCCACGCTCGCGGGTCTCGGTGCCGACCCGCAGCTCCTCCTCCGACCGGGTCATCGCGTCATCGGTGGTCGGTCCGCTGGTGTCGTGCCCGACGGCGGTGTCCTGGGCGTCGTCATCGACGCGGTCGCCGTCGCGGTCGCGCGGGTCGATGTCGTGCCCGGCGGTGGCGGCGGGCAGGCCGGAGTCGGAGTGGGACTCGGTGTAGTCCAGGCCGTAGTGGCGGTACAGCTCGGCCTCGTCGTCCTGGGAGAGCTGCCCGTCGGCCTGCATGCCAGGCGCGTCTTTGACCTGCGCCTTCTCGTAGGGCACCTGGACGCTGTCGCCGGTGGCCTGCGCCTGGGCCAGGGGCACGAAGGTGGCCTTGGCGCCAAACAGGCCGGTGTTGACCAGGGCCCATTCGGGCTGGCCGGTGTCGTCGTCGAGGTAGATGTCGCTGATCTTGCCGATCTTGTCGCCGGCGGGGTCGACCATGGTGCGACCGTGCCAGTCGCGGACAGTGTCAAGGCTTGGTGCTGACATGCTGCTTCCTTCCCTCTTTCGTGGTTCCGTGTGGCTCATCGATGCGTTGCGGGTGGCGTTCCAGCGGTGCGCGGCCCTCCCCTCTCGGTCGTGCCAGGGAGCCGCTACCCGGGCGGGTGGTTCAGATGCCGGGCAGGCCAGAGCCGCCGGTGAACCGAGACGCCAGCTCCTTGGGGTCCAGACCGAACCGGTCGAGCATCCCGGCGTGCTGGTCGGTGTCGACCTGGTCAGGGAGCTCCTGGTCAGCCTGGTCGGCGCTCTGATGGTCGCCGCGCTGGCGGAGCAGGTCCAGGATCATGTTCTTGTCGAGCTGCATGCGGGCTCCTTTGGGATGGGTGATGACTGGGTTGTGGTGCGGGACGCCTCGGCCCCGATGTCCTGCCGAGGCGTCCCGCAGCCTGGTCGGGGCTAGCGGTCGCGGCGTAGCCGCCGCTCTGGCCGCTCGGCCGCGAATTCCTCGGTGGCGGTTGCGGTGTAGGCCGTCCCGTCGTCGTCGAAGGCCGACGCTCGCGCGGACTGCTGGGCCTGCTGCTTCAGCTCGGGCCCGCGCTGCTCGGCCCTGGTGGTGGCCTGCTCCCAGTAGCGCTGCATGGTCTTGATCCCGCCGCCGCCGATGGCGACCACGGCCGAGCCGACCACGATGGCCAGGATCGCGTACCACAGGCCGGTCACGATCCGCGGGGCGATCTTGAGCTGGTCCAGGGCCGCGAAGGCGGCGAACACCAGGATGGCGATGCCGGCCCCCTTGGCCATGAGCTGCCCGCCCGAGACGCTGCTGAGCAGGCTTGTGAGCAGGTCGGTGACCGCCCTTGCGATCGCCGCGGCGATCACGACGATCAAGATGGCGACCAGCACGTTGGGCAGGTAGGCGATCAGGCCCTTCAGCAGGTCGCTGACGGGGTTGGGGCCGAATACTCCGAAGGCCAGCTGCAGGGTGACCAGGAAGATGAGCCAGAACACGACCTTGGCGATGATGTCGGACGGGTCGTACTTGCTTCTGGCCAGGGCCTGCTTGATGCCGCCGCGTTCGACGGCGCGGTCGAAGCCGACCCGCTCCAGGACCTTGTTCAGCACGCCGGCGACGACCCGGGCGACCAGGTAGCCGACGAGCAGCACCAGCAGGGCGGCGGCGAGCTTGGGGATGAAGGTGATCACGTTGGACCACGCGTCGGAGATGCCGGCTTGGAAGTCGACGGCAAGGGGCATGGGCGAGCTCCTTCGGCTCAGGGTGGCAGACAGGCAGCGCACACCGGCATGTCAAACCCCTGGCGGCGCGCTGGCAACGGGTTCTTGTTGGTAGATGGAGGCGGCACGCCAACCCGGCGGCTGTCGCTCGACCGCGGCTGGTGCCGCAGCGGTGACGGTGCCCGGGGTCTGGGGGCCTCGCGAGGATGAAGAGCTGCCCATGGAGGGCTAGCTGTTGTCGCGGGTGGTCTAACCCGCTACCCGGTACGCAAACCTCTTCCACGAGGTGCTCAGCGGCCAGCGGCTGTCCCGGACGCGAAGGTGAGGCAGCCGGGATGACCGATAGCGGGAGCGCATGGTACCCAGCCGGTCAGCCACAACGCTACCGGGGCGCCGGGCCGGCCGCGCCACCCGTTAACAGGTGTTCCGCATCGCTACCGCTGGCTCGAGAGGGATCAGGGTGGCGGTCCTGGCCATTCGAGGGAGACCATGGTGGCGTCGTCACGTGGCTTTGCGCCTTGGTGGGCCAGGATGGCGTGGGCGAGTCGGCGCATCGTCTCGGCTGCAGGCTGGCCGGCCAGGGTCTCGCGCACCAGCAGGTCGGCCAGGCGGTCCTCTCCGAACGGATCACCGGCGAGGTTGCGGCCCTCGACGACCCCGTCGGTGTAGAACAGCACCCGGTCATCCGGGACCCTTGGTGATCAGCAACTCAGAGATCAACGTGGCCAGCCATGTGCACTGCACCCGCAGCGCGTCGTCGGCCCTCGGGATGGTGAGGCCGAGCACGCCGAGGCGTTCCGCGCCGTCCAGCAGCGGCAGCCACAGCCGCCGGCCCGCCCGACGGCAGCCTCTTGCACGGCGATCGCGCAAAGGCGCGGCCGGCCAGGGTGGCGTCGACCTCCAGCGGCGCCCGGTCGGTGCCGTCGGGAAGCGGAACGAGCAGGGCCTGTTCGTAGTCGACCAGGTAGATGGCCACATCATGGGGCGTCCAAGGCCTGCGCGGCCCGGGCGACCGCACCAACGATCTCGTCAGGTGCGAGGTCATGAGAGGTTTCGAGCAGGTTACCAAGCGCGTCCAGGCCCGGGTCGCTCATCGGTCACACTCCCTGGGTCGCTGGTCGGCCAGCAGCGCTGAGATGTGTTCGGCTGGGTGGTTTGCGGTCGCAGTGGCTGGCTACTCAGCATCGGCCCGGCAGCAGGCTGGGCCGATGTGGAAGGACCCAGTCCCCGTCCTTTCCGAACCCATATCCGGGAGGGTCCTTTCATGGCACGGCGACCTGCGGCCGACAAGGCCACACGACACCCGAGCCAGCTGCTGACGCTGGTCATCGGTGCCGTCTACACCCTTGTCGGCATCCTGGGCTTTCTGGTGACCGGCTTTGACAACTTCGCCGCCGAGACCGACAAGACCCTGCTCGGCTTCGAGGTCAACCCGCTGCACAACCTGGTCCACCTGGCGATCGGGCTGGCCGGGCTGGCCATGTGGCGGCGGCTGGACACCGCCCGCACCTACGGGTGGCTGCTGGCGGTCGGCTACGGCGCGACATTCCTGTACGGGCTGTTCGCGGCCGGCAACTCCGACATCAACTTCCTGTCCATCAACGGCGCCGACAACGGCCTTCACCTGGTCAGCGCAGTTGCTGGTCTGGCCATCGCCCTGCTGCCGGCGCGCCGGACCGCCCCGGGCCGGGGTGGTGTCGCCGACCGCGGCGCCTGACCTCGAGCGAGGTGGGGCGGGCAGCCCGCGCAGCCAGGGAGCGCCCACGCACGCGCCGCCGCTGCGTGCCCCCACTGGCGTCATCGCTGTTGCTCGGTTCATGCACAACCAAGAATAGAGAGGAACGATGAGCATGGCATCCACTGACAACGCCCTTGCCCGTACGCTGCACGACGTCGGCTTGGCGGCCTGGTTCGGCGGCTCGTTGATGGGCGCGGCCGGGGTCAACGGCGCCGCCGCGGTGGTCGAGGACCCCACCCAGCGCCTGCGGGTCGCCAATACCGGCTGGGCCCGCTGGACTCCACTCAACCTGGCGGGCATCGCCGCGCACCTGGCCGGCGGGGCGGTGCTGACGGGGGCCAACAAGGGCCGGCTTGCCGGCCAGCAGGGCGTCGCCACAGCGAGCACGGTCAAGACCGCGCTGACCGTCGCCGCGCTCGGCACCACCGCCTACGCCCGCCTGTTGGGCAAGAAGCTCGAGCGGGCCGGCGACGTCCCGGTCGAGGGCGGCACCTCCCCAAGTCCTACCACCCCCGACGATGTGGCCCGCGTCCAGCGGCAGCTCACCGCGCTGCAGTGGGTGATCCCGCTCCTGACTGGTGCGGTGCTGGTCGTCAACGCCCGCATGGGCGAGCAGCAGCGCCCCACCCAGGTCACCCAGGGCCTGTTCCGGCGGCTGCTGCCAGGTCGAGGTCGCTAGCCGGCTTCCCACCGGGCGCGGCGCTGCGCCTGGTCGCGGGGTACCCGTCGGCGTCCCAGGCACGGCGATCCGCCGGGACGGGGCTGGGCCGACCCGGTGTCCGGGCCAGCGCCCGCGGCCCGGGCAGGGAGCGAACCTGTCGAGGAGCAGGCGACGAGGAGGCCGATGGTGAGGGAGCTGCGGTTGTGGGCCGCCGCTGCGGCAGGGCCGGCCGCCGGCACCTCTGGGCCCTCACAGCCGCTGGCCACCCTGACCGTCGGCCAGCCGCCGAGCAGACCGAGGTGCTGCGGTTCAACCCGTGGACCACGGGACCGGGAATCCGCCCGTCCGGCTGCCTGAACCTGTTTACGCGACGCCGCCTACCAGGCAAGTCAACGGGGCCGGCGAGGCTGAGCATCGCGCCGGCCCCGGCTACCAAAGCGTTCAGCATCAGGGCGGGGGAGTTGTGTGATGGGATGCCGAGGTACCGTGGTAGGGAGACATGCAGGTGAACAGCGGTGCAGAGCAGGGTGTGAGGGAGCCCGAGGCAATGATGGGCACTGGCGAAGAACCGCCGGGCCGCCAGCGCCTCGAACACCCCCGGCGGGACAGCTCGCGCACGTACAGCCCGGCTCGGCCCTTGCCGTCCGGGTGGCCCCAGTCGGCACCGTGCTCATCGGTGACGCCCAGCAGCCCGACCCGCCAGCCGGCGTTCAGGCACTGGTTGAGGGGGGACTCTCCACCTCGGTCGGTGTCCTTGAGCAGGTACTCGTCGGTCTTGTTGAAGATCTCCAGGCCCACCAGCCGCTCAGCCAGAGCCGGCCGGTAGCCGAAGCGGCCGAAGCGCAGCCGCCCGGTCCCCGGGTGGTTGAACGTGATCAGGCCGCCGTTCCCGTGCCTCTCCAGCCAGCGCCAGAAGCGCTCCATCGTGGGGAAGGTGCGCAGCGGGTCGGTGAAGCGCCGGCTGCCCCACACGTTCATGTGGCCGAGCAGGAAGTGCGACCACGCAAACCCGCGCAGGGCGACGAACTCCCCGTCGTCGTTGGCCGCGTCGGCCAGGGACGCGGTCCGCAGCCAGGCCCGGCCGTCGATGCCGGTCCAGCCGGGCGCACCGACAAATCCGAGGAAAGCCGAGGCCCAGCGGCTGTGGTCGGTGATGGCGGCCACGTCCAGCCCGGCCGCTCGCATGCAGGCGAAGGCGCGCCCGGGGTCCCCTGCCCCGTCCGACAGCCAGGTATGGTTGTGCAGGTCGGCGTGGACCAGCCACCGGCCGGGGAACAGCCTGGAGCGGCGGCTGGTCCCCCAGGCGTCGTGCCCCCTCGGGGCCTTGGGATGGCCGCAACATGCCGGCACGATAGCGCGGGCATCATCGCTGTGGCCTGACAAACCCTGCCTGAGCCGCGGCCCAAGTCTGGCCAGGGCCTGTGCACGACCGCGAGCAGGTTGCTTGGCATCCTGGTGCTCGGCGGTCGCGTTGGCGGTGGTCGTGGCTGTCGTCTCATCGGGACTCCTGGTCGCGTGCGGATGGATGCCGCTTCTGGTTTCGCGGGAGGGCGTCTAACCTGGACCGTGATCGGCGCATCGCACTGTCGTGATGGCGGATCGTTTGGGCCGATGGGGAGTTGGCGGCCCGCTGGCAGGTGGGCGGTTGCAATGACAGCGGCGTCGGTGCGTGCCCACGGTGCGCCATGCAGGTGCGACGCTGTCGCGCGGCTGGTCGCCTTGGGTTGGGAGGGGTCATGGACGTGCCCGCAGACCAGTCGGCACGGGCGGTTGCCCAGCGGATCCCGCCCGGAACGGTCCGGAGGGCGCGCCGCCGGCGGCCCACGGGGGAGGCACCGCCGCTGCCGTATCACCTGCAGACCAGCGGGGTGAGATGGCTGACCGCCGCGGTCGCGCTGGTCGCGCTGACGATCGTGGTCTTCGCCCGCGGGCTGCGCGGCCTCGCCGTCGACGTGACCATCGCCGACGATGCGGTGGTCAGGTGGCTGGCCGGGCTGCACGCCCCAGGACTGGTGGGAGTCTTTCGGGCGCTGGCGGCCCTCAGCTCCTGGTGGATCCTCAACGGGCTGTTGTGGGGGCTGCTGCTGGCCCTGCTGGTGCTGCGGCGCTTCCGGCACCTGATCGTCCTGGTGATCCTCGCGCAGCTGCTGACCTTGGTCGCCGAGGCCTGGGTGGGCCGGATCGCCCAGCGTCCACGACCGTTCGGGGTGGTCATCCGGGCCGGCTGGGGCGGCTGGGCGCTGCCGTCGGTGCAGGTCACCTTCTTCGCGGCTGCGCTGGTCGTGATCTTGTACACGCTGGTGCCGGAGGGCCGCTGGCGCAACACCGGCAAGTGGCTGGCGACCGGGCTGGTGGCGTTGACCGGGCTCGGCCGCGTCGCGCTGGGCGCCGACGCCCCGACCGACGTGCTGGTCGCGGCGGCGATCGGGGTGACCCTCCCGCTGGTTGCCTTCCGGCTGTTCGCCCCCAACGAGGTGTTCCCGGTCGCCTACCGGCGGGGCCGCGCCGCGCACCTGGACGTCGGCGGGGCGCGGGGCGCGGCGATCCGGCGGGGCCTGGAGGACCAGCTCGGCCTGGTGGTCGAGGAGCTCAAGCCGTTCGGGCTGGCGGGCTCGGCCGGCTCCACCCCGCTGCGGATCACCCTCAAAGGTGACCCGCCCACCTACCTGTTCGGCAAGCTCTACGCCAAGAGCCATCTGCGCGCCGACCGCTGGTACAAGCTCGGCCGGGAGCTGCTGTACGGCCGGCTGGAGGACGAAAAGCCGTTCAACACCGTCCGGCGGCTGGTGCAGCAGGAGGACTACGCGCTGCGGGTGTGCCGCGACGCCGGGCTGCCCAGCCCGGCCCCGCACGGGTTCGTGGAGCTGACTCCTGAGCGGGAGTACCTGCTGGTCACCGAGTTCTTCGAGGACGCGGTCGAGCTCGGCGAGGCCGAGGTCGAGGTCGAGGTCGACGACGGGGTCATCGACGACGGCCTGGGCATAATCCGCCGGCTGTGGGACGCGGGGCTGGCCCACCGCGACGTCAAGCCGGCCAACCTGCTGGTGCGCGACGGCCGGCTGCTGCTGATCGACGTCGCGTTCGTCGAGGCCCGCCCCACCCCCTGGCGCCAGGCGGTCGACCTGGCCAACATGATGCTGTGCCTGGCGCTTGGTTCCAGCGCCGAACAGGTCTACCGGCGGGCGCTGCGGCAGTTCAGCATCGAGGAGATCAGCGAGGGGTTCGCGGCCGCCCGGGGACTGGCGCTGCCGTCCCAGCTGCGCCGAATGCTGCGGGAGAAGGGCCGTGACCTGCACGCCGAGTTCATCAAGCTGCTGCCGACCCCGCCGCACCCGATCCGGATCCAGCGGTGGAGCGCCCGCCGGGTCGGGCTCCTCGCGCTCGTGGCGGCGCTGCTGGCGTTCGTCGGGACAACCATCGCTGGAAACGTCGTCAACAACGAGGCCGGCAAGACGCCGCTGTACATCGGCAACCTCGGCTGCACCGATCTGGAGCCGCTGTGGCTGGAGGCCCAGTCGGTGCCGTCGGCGTCGCTGGTGCCATGCCTGCGTTCCCTGCCGACCGGCTGGACGCTGAGGACGGTGACGGTCAACGACGGCCGCTCGGTGCTCACCCTCGACCACGACCGGGCCGGCGCCGGCGCGATGGTCGTGCGACTGAGCGCGGGCTGCGACATCCGGGGTGCGACCCAGGTCCCGTCCGACCAGCCGGGGGCGCGGCGCTTCATGCTGATCGAGCGTCTGGCGCCGCAGTTCTCGGCCACCCGATTCGAGGTGTTTGCCGGCGGCTGCATAACCACCCACTCAACGGCACCGGCAGGAAGCCGGGCCGAGCTCACCGCCGAGGCGCCGCTCATCCTCGGCTTCACTCCCCGTCAGACGCTCCAGCAGGCGCTGGAGCAGCGTTCCAACGGGCAACTCCACCTCGACCCAGCGGGTGCACGATGACCGCGGCAGCCACCACCGACCCGGGCAGGCTCGCACGGCGCAAGCGCATGATCCGGGTGCAGCGGCTGGCAAGGTGGCTGAACCCGGTGGCGGCGTCTCCGGCAGCGTCGCGGGAGACCGTGGCGGCCCTGGATGCCTTGGGTCCGTCGTTGATGCCACGCACCGCGAGGCTGCAGGGCGTGGTGATGGGGCTCAACGTGCTCGGGGCGCGGGCAACGACCGGCGTGGTCGAGAAGCTGACGAGGACGGCGGTGCCGGCCGATGCCCCGCTTTCCGCGCAGCTTGCGGCGCGGGCGGTGATCGGCGGTTCCGGCGCGGCGCTGGCGGCGGTTCCGGAGCGATATTGCCAGCGGCTGTGGGTGGCGTCGCTAAGGTCCACCGGTCAGCTGCTCCGGGACGGCGCCGCCGGTGGGGCCGTCCACGATCTTGGTCGCTGGGTGCAGCAGCGCTACCCGAGCCAGCGCGCTGTCGGGCTGATCGCCGTCAGCGCCATGCGCACCACCGGACTGCTGTACCGGGCAGGTCGGCGGCTGGCCGCGCCAGAGGCTGCCGTGGACCGCTGGCCGCTGCCGCAGACGACCACGCTGCCAGGCGCGCTGGCGACCTCGTATGGAGTCACGACGGCCGGGATGGGGCTGGCCCGGGGCTTCACGTGGTCCCGCGGTGCGCTCGAGTCCTACTTCGGGCCGGGGCCCTCCAAGCGGGTGCTCGCGCGGCTGGTCAATGCCGGCGTGTGGGCCGGTGCGGCGACCGCGGCCTACAGCGCCGGCGTCGTCTACGTCGGGCGGGCCAACCAGAAACTGGAGCCGGCCTACGCGGCCCCGCCCGCCAGCCCCCTGGTGTCGGGCAGCGCCGACAGCCTGCTGCCGTTCACCGATCTTGGCCAGCAGGGACGCCGCTTTGTCACCGACGTCGTCACCCCGGAGCTGATCGAGCAGGTCATGGGCGAGCCGGCGGTCGCCCACCCGATCCGTACCTATGTCGGGTTCAACAGCGAACCGCTGTACCAGACCGGCCGGGCGGAGCTGGCCCTGGCCGAGCTGGACCGCACCGGCGCGTTCGACCGGTCGGTCCTGCTGCTGGTTTCACCGACCGGCACGGGTTGGGTCGACCACACGCTGATCGAGGCCGCCGAGTTCCTCACCCGGGGTGACATCGCGACCTGCTGTATCCAGTACGCCAGGTATCCGTCGTTCCTGTCGGTGCAGAAGGTGGCGCTTGGCCGCGGCCAGTTCCGGTTGCTGCTGTGGGGGGTGACCCAGCGGCTGGCCGGCCTGCCACCCGAGCGGCGCCCAAGGGTGCTGGTCTTCGGCGAGAGCATGGGTGCCTGGACGAGCTCGGACGTCATCATGTTCCAGGGAATCAAGGGGTTCGATCACTACGGGATCGACTGTGCCCTGTGGGTGGGGCTGCCGTGGCTGGCGAAATGGTCCCGGAGCGGCATGACCCGGGGCAGCAGCACGCTTGTCCCGCAGGGGACCGTCGGGGTCTTCGACCGCCACGAGCAGCTGGCGGCGCTCGACGACGACCAGCGCGCGCAGCTGCGGGCGGTCATTCTCTCCCACGATAACGACCCGATCGCCGTGCTGGGCCCTGACCTGCTGGTGCAGCGGCCGCCCTGGCTGGCCGACAGGCAGCGGGGCCGCGGGGTACCAGAGGCGATGGGCTGGCTGCCGCTGGTCACCTTCGTCCAGACAGGGATGGATGCGATGAACGCGATGTTGTCGGTGCCGGGTGAGTTCGCCTCGTTCGGGCACGACTACCGCGCCGACATGGCGCGGTTCGTGCACGACGCCTACCGCTTGCCCAACGTCACCGACGCGCAGCTGGCGCGCATCGAGGAGGTCCTACGATCTCTCGAGGTGCAGCGGGCCGAGCGCATCAAGGCCGAGCGCGCGCATGCCGCTCCTCCGGCGCCCACGCACCGATCCGGCGGCGACAACGTCCGCGGCGGCGTACCGCTCCGCAGTCGACGGACCCCGAGGGCCCGCTGGCTCAGGAGACCAGGGGCCCACCCCTCAGGCAAACCATCAATGCCTGACGCGCCTGCTGGTCGAACCCCGGAGCCACCGGCTCACGCCTAGCCCGAGCCCGAGTTTCCTGGCCAAGGTTCAACTCCATCTCTGGGAGCGTGGTGCCCAATGGGCCTCAGCAGCTGGAAGGACGAACGCTTTGAGTGAAACTAGCAGCTCAGGCAGCATATGGATTGTCACCAATAGTGAGATTTCCCAAAAGACACCACGCTCCTAGCACCGCCGCGAGCCGGGTCAACGTCCGAAACGAGGGTCCGTCGAGGCGAAAACGCAGCTGTTGACGATCCTGCGTGCCCTTCCTAGCGGGAGTTTCCTGGCTATCCCGTGGGGTGGTGGCGTTTCCGCAGGTGGGAAGCGCTGAATGAGGGTGGTTGGTGTATGACCTAAGGTTGACTGGGTGGGGCGTAGGTGTGCAGTCCGAACAGGTCGTACAGGCGGGCTTGGATGGGGGTGAGCTCGGTGAGCATGCGCCGGGCTCGGGGGCGGCCCCGCTGGCCTTGGTAGAGCAAGACGGTCTCTTGGATGCCGCCCAGGTGGCCGAGCAGCTCCCGCACGCTCATCGCCAGGCCGGCCCTGGCCGCCTCGCGGCGCAGGAGACGGGCCACGGCCAACGCCAAGGTGCAGTAGAAGGCGTGGACGACCACCTTCTGGTCGGTCCAGTGGTACATGGGCTGGAACGAGACGACCTTGGGGTCCTTCATCTGGCGGAAGTCGGCCTCGACCTCCTCTTGGGAGCGGTAGGCAGCCACCACCTGGGCGACCGTCCAGTCGGCCCGGTCGGTGAACAGGATCCGCTTGCCGAACAGCTCGGCCTCCAGCGCCTGGCGGGCGTGGGCGTCCGACTGCCAGTCCAGGCGCAGGCTGGCCGGGGTGTCGCCGTGAAGGGTGGTGTGCAGCACCCGTGCGACCCAGCGGTCGGCCACGATGCGGGCGATCTCAGCCTGGACGGCGGGCCGTTGCCGGCGGGTCTTGCCCCGTTCAAGGCGTGCCTTGAGCTCGTCCAGGCGACGGTAGGCCTTGGCGAGGGTCTGCTCGAGGCCGCGGGCCTGCTTGGCGTGCAGCTCGGCGGAGTGGGTGCACACCGCCCGCCAGGTGCCCCCCAGCGCGCTGACGTGGGTGTCGTAGGCGCGCAGGCCCGGGAACGCGTCGGGGTCGACCTTGCGGTAGCGGCTGGTGGGCACCGCCAGCAGGCTGGGGTGGTCTGACGGCGGCAGCGAGCCGACAAAATGCAGCGGGCTTCGGGCGATCAGGGCCTGGTTGGCGGTGGAGTCCTGCCCGGCGTCGTAGACGATGGTCAGATCCGCGCCGTCGTCGGCTGCCAGCGCCTCCCAGCGGCCCAGCAGCTCATCCACCAGGGCGCCGAACTGGGTCACGTCGGGACGGTTGCCGGGGTAGGGGTGCGACACCAGCGGCACCCCGCCGTCAGTGGACACGATCAGCCCGAGCCCGACCAGGCGCAGGTCAGCCCGGTGCTGCTTGGACTTGCCCCGCCGCGCGATGGTGTTGCGGGCGTTGCCGGAGTCCACCCAGGTCGCGAAGTTGGTCATGTCCAACACCAGCCCGGACACATCCACCCCGTACCCGGCGACCATCCGGGCGGTGATCGCCCGCTCCGCCTGGCGCACCACCGCCGCCGACAGCGCGTCCATCGCGTCCCAGAAGCGGCGGTGGTCCAACGCGCCGGGGCCCAGCCGCACCCACCGGTCGCCAGCGGTCGTCTGCCACCAGTCGGCAAACGCCAGCTTCGAGCAGGGCGCGACCACCCGGTTGACGGTGGCCAGGGCGATGTAGGTCCCCACCGACGCGGCCGCGTCGGACCGGCGGGATCCCACCAGCTCGTCGATGCTGTCGACCACGCCGAGTCGGCGGATCACCTCCCAGGCGGCGGCCAGGTCCCCGAAGGCGAGGTGGCGGGTTCGGTCCGGCACGACGGTCGCCCCCGACACCGCAGCTTGGATGTCTTCTGCCTTGCCCAGGTAGTGTTGCGCGACGATCTTGGGCTTGCCGCCTACCCGGGCGACCTCTCGCAGGTAGTAGTAGGTCTGCCCGCCGATCCGCTTGCCGACGATCGAAGCCATGCCGGCTATATTAGGTCATACACCC
>DASYUT010000096.1 GCA_036000965.1 Actinomycetes bacterium | reverse complement strand
GCGCGCCTACTCACCCGTCCTCCGCCACGCCGACCTCCCCACCGACACCACCATCCCCTGGTGGGGCAACCGCCAGCTCCACTACGAGTTCGCCTAACCTCGGCATGGGGTCAAAAGAGCTGCGTGGAAATCCGCGCTAATCAGCCAGGCCAGGTCTGCGGGGCTGTTGCTCGGGTCTGCCCCGGACACGTTTCTCGGCAGTGCTGGCCAAACCGCCAGGCGGGCCATTGATGAGGGCCTCATCGGTGAGCCCATCGGCGTGGCGGCGTTCATCACATCCGGCAAGGTCGAGACCTGGCATCCCGACCCCACGTTCCTGTTCCAGCCGGGCGGCGGTCCCGCCCTGGACATGGGGCCGTACTACCTGACGTGGATGGTCAACTGCCTGGGGGCCATCCGTTCGGTGTCCGGCAGGAGCCGTATCGGCAGTCCCGTGCTCGCGGTCACCAGCCCAGATCGCCGGGTCGACAGCATCCAGGTCACCACACCGACGCATGTCTCGTCGGTCTTGGAGTTCGAGTCCGGGGTTGTCGGCACGTTCATGGCGAGCTTCGACGTGTGGGACCACCACCTGCCGCGCATTGAGATCTACGGCACCGACGCGACGATGTCGCTGCCGGACCCCAATACCTTCGACGGCGATGTCGCCGTCAAGGAACGCGGGGCTGACGACTGGCGCGTCCTGCCACCGGTCATCCCGCCGTTCGCCCAACCTGGATCAATGGACCAGTATCGGCGGGGGCCGGGCGTGGCCGATCTGGTCGGTGCCCTCAACGGAGCGCCACAACGCGCGTCGGCCGAACTTGCCTGCCACGTCCTGGAGGCAATCGCGTCCATCGAGCAGTCCAGTCAGACCAGCACCGTGATCACGCTCGCTTCCCGGGTGGAGCGTCCAGCTCCAGTCATGTGAAGGATCCCAGAACCATGCCCATCATGACGCGCCTCGAATTGGACTCGGCATGAGCGCCAAGCTGGGCGTCGGCTTCATCGGGGCCGGACCGGTGACCCAGGCGATCCACCTGCCTACTCTGGCTACGCTGGCTGACCGGTTCCGGGTCGCCCACGTGATGGACGTCGATGAGCAGGTCGCCGCAGTCGTGGCCGCCCGCGCCGACGCTCAGTCGACCACGCAGCTCGATACCCTGCTGGAGGATCCCGAGGTCGACGTGGTGGCGATCTGCAGCCCGGACCGCTTCCACGCCGACCAGGTCGCCGCTGTGGCAGCGGCCGGGAAGCGGGCCATCCTCTGTGAGAAGCCACTTGCGACCACGGTCGAAGAAGCCCAACGGATCGCCGATGTGTCGGTCACCAGCGGTGTGCCGGTCCTTGTTGGCGCCATGCACGCCTATGACCCCGCCTGGAGTGCGGCGCGACAGCATTGGGGCGACCTGGCCGCGACCGGCACGCTGGTGCGTTCGGTGATCTATCTGCCGCCCAACGACGAGTTCCACGACCTGGCCACCGATCTGGCCGCGCCGCCGCCGAACCCCTCGACCCCCCGAGAGCTCAGCCTCGAGGTACAGGCGCAGCGGCTCCGTGCTGGTGTGCTCGGGCTCGCGACCCACACGATTCCTCAGATCCGGCAGTTCCTGCCGACGTGCAAGCAGGTGACCGCGGCCAGGTTCGTCCCACCGTTCGGGTATCAGATCGTCGTCATTGGTGACGACCGTACCGCCGAACTGATCGCGCTCATGCCCGGCAGATGGCGCCCCGACTGGTCGTTCCACGTGTGGGGAGCCGACAGCGAGCTGCACATCGATTTCCCGCCGTCCTACGTGCTGGCTGGCTCGGCCACCGTCACCTTGAGGACGGGGAGCTGATGCAGGTCAACACCCCCCAGTCGCTGTTCGACGCCCCCGCCAACCTGTTCGTCGCGACGTTTATCGGGTCGCCGGCGATGAACCTGGCCGAGGCCAAACTGGTCCGCGATCAGGGGCCGGCGTTGGTGTTCGCCGACTACAAGGTCCCGGTCCCCGACAGCCTGGTCGCAGGTCGGGAGGGTCTGGACCGCTATGTCGACAAGGACCTGATCATCGGCCTGCGCCCCTCCAGCCTGGAAGACGCCAACTTCGCCCCCGCCGACTGGCCCCGGCTCAAGGGTGAGGTCGCCGGCACCGAGGAGCTGGGCTCGGAAGTGAACTTGATCTTCACCGTGCACGCTCCCGTGGTCCACCACGAGATCATGATCGCCCGCTTCGACAAGGCGGCCAAGGACGAGGTCGAGGCCGAGGAGCTGGCCGGTGAGGGCCAGAGCCTGTGGACGGCCAGGGTCAATCCCAAGACCCAGGCCCGGGTCGGCCGCAGCGTGGACCTGAGTGTGGACACCGGCGGGTTCCACTTCTTCGACAAGGACAGCGGCCAGGCCATCGGCCACCCCGACAGCGCCAGCAACGGCTTCAGGAGGGCCGCCGTACGCTCCGTCTAAGGCGTGTTTACTGAGGGTGTGCGGGCTGCGGTCAGCAGCGCCCTCGGCGGTCACTGATCTGCTCTGCTGGGGTTGCCGTGCGCTCGTCCTCGGAGAGCAGTTGCGCGAGAACGCCGCCCGCCCTACGACACGGCCTTCGACAGCGCCTCTGACCTGTGCGGTTGTGTGGGGACGCGAGGTGCTGGGAGGCCTTTTGAACCACCCGAGCATCGATGGTAAGGATGGGGTCGCCGGTTCGATTCCGGCGGGCTCCACCGGCCCGGTTGGCTCCAGCTCGAACCGCCGCAAAGGGAGGCTTCACATCAGCGACACGACCGCAGGCGCAGCGGGGGGGAACTTTGACTGGCCGCTCGGGCTGGCCCCGCTCACCTCGACGCGCCCGCTCAAGGGCGGCTTCATCTGCAGCACCGTGCGAGGCCGGCTCGCCGATGGGCGGAAGGTGGTCGTCAAGCGCTGTCCCTATCCCGCGGAGGTTGAGGCAGACGGCCTGCAGGCGCTGGCCGCCGCCGGCGCCCCCGTGCCGGCCGTGTTGGGGGTCGCGAACCACGTCCTCGTGCTGGAACAGGTGGGTGGCCCGCCGGACTGGCCGGCCCTTGGGCGGGCCATCGCCCGTATGCATCGGACCACCGGGAACCGCTTCGGCTGGCACCGGGACAACTTCCAAGGGATGACCCGGCAGCACAACGCCTGGAGCGACGACTGGCCGATCTTCTATGTCGAGCGCCGGCTGCGGGTCCACCTCGCCGATCCGAAGGTCCCTGAGCCACTGCGCAGACGGGTGGAACGGGCCTGCGACGGCCCGCTGCCGGCGCTGCTCCGGCCGCGGCCGCTGGCGTCGCTGACCCATGGAGACCTCTGGGCGGCCAACGTGGTCGAGGGGCGCTGGCTGGTCGACCCGGCGGTCTCCTTCGCCGATCGCGAGCTCGAACTGGCCTACATGCAGCTGTCGAACAGCCTGCCACCGGAGCTGTTCGAGGCCTACGCCGATGAGTGGGCGCCCGACCCGTCGTACGAGCAGCGCCGCCCCGCGCTCCAGCTCCACAAGTTCCTCAACAACATCCGGCATTTCGGGCCCGAACGCTACGTGCCACGAACCGAGGCGGTCCTGGACATCTACGGCTGGTGAGCCGACCGGACAGCCAGCCGCCGCCAACAGCTCAGCCAGGACAGCGACCGCTCGACCTTCCATCGGTGGCGTCCAAGCCTGGTCGACGACTCGATCCCGCGCCGAGCGATCCGCGGCGCAGGTAGGTCCGGTTGGCGTGACTGTCATCGCCCTTGTCGGCGTGGACCTTGGCGGGCCGGCACCGCCGCCGCCCAGCCGACGTACGGACCGGCGGGATGTCCTCCACGATCGCTTGGAACATGGTGGTGTCGTTGACATTGGCGGCAGTCACCACCACGGTCAGCGGCAGCCCGCTGCCGTCGTAGACCAGATGCAGCTTGCTTCCGGGCTTGCCACGATCGACCGGATTTGCGCCCACCTGGTCCCCCGCGCTTGGCGCGCACGCTCATGGTGTCCACGCTCGCCCGTTCCCAGTCCAGCTGGCCCTGCTCGCCGAGGCGGTCCAAGACCTGAAGGTGGAGCTGATCGAACACGGCGGCGTTGGCCCACTCGGTCAGCGGCGCCAGCAGGTCGCCGGCGAGCCGCAGCCCAGCTCGCGGGCGGACAGCAGCCGCCAGGGAGTCGAGGTGCGGGCCATGTAGACGATCGCGGCCAAGCAGGCCTGGTCGGGGATGGTGCGGTGCCGGTCGCCGTATGGCGGCCGCGGTGGGACCGGCAGCAAGGGCGCCACCATCGCCCACAGCTCGTCCGGTACAAGGTCGTCAACGAGGGTCGTTATGGCGCTGGATCCTGCCAGACTCTCCGGGGAGCGGAACGACGTTTTAGGCTGGGCGACCCTTGAGGTCCTTGACGACGCGGTACTTGATGTGGGTGACGCCGGGCGCCTCGATCGCGCGTACCTGCTGGAGTTTGAGGTCGCCGACGTTTTCGAGCAGCCGCTCGCCGTCACCGAGCAGGATCGGGACGACGTGCAGCTCGAACTCATCGACCAGCCCGGCGGCGAGGTACTGCTGTACGACGCTGGCGCCTCCTCCGAGCAGCACATCCCGGCCGCTCGCGGCCTGCTTCGCCTGCTCGAACGCGGACTCGATCCCATCGGTGACGAAGATGAAGCTGGTGCCTCCCTCCATCTCCAGGGGCTCGCGGGGATGGTGGGTGAGCACGAAGACCGGCGTGTGGAACGGAGGGTTGTCGCCCCACCAGCCGTTCCAAGGGGGATCCTCGCGCCACGGGCCGGGCCCGCCCCCGAACATGTTCCGGCCCATCACGGTCGCGCCGACGTTCGACTGCGCCTCCTCGACCACCGGCGTGCTGGCGTTGACCTCGCCACCCTCTAGTCCTTGCTGCTTGCGCCACGCCTCGAGCTCGAAGACCCACTGGTGCAGACCCATGCCGCCGACGCCCAGCGGGTTTTCCTCGCTCTGGTCGGGGCCGGCGACGAATCCGTCCAGCGACACCGCCAGTTGGAACCTGAACCTGCTCATCGAACCTCTCGGCTTCCGTGACTCGGGGGACGGCCACTCCGGCTGGATACTCTCTACAACCCTTCTACCACCCCTTGGAACCAGCATCCACAGCTCATCCGGCACGAGCCCATGGATGAGGTCGCATGGCGCCGGGCCCGACGCTCGACCACCTCTGGTTCCTCGTCTTCGTCGGCGTCTAAGTCGACGTGGAATGGCGCCCACGCGGCTCTCGAGGCCAGATCCGCTCTTGAGCAGGCGCCTCCGCCGAGGCAACCGGTCGTGAGGTCGCCGCATTCGCCGCAGGGTGGCAGGGCGGCCAGGTGCGGCCCGAACGCGGTGAACGTCTTGGCCGGCCGGTCTCCACCCGCGACCTGAGCGCGGCGAGCAGCGTTGCGGCACCGCGCGGCGCTGCCGCTGGCGCGGGCGACGAGCCGAGCCTGCAGGTCGGCGCGCGCTTCAGGGAGGTTGGCCGACTGGGAGCGGCCACTGGTGCGGGTGACGACGATCCCGGTGGGGCGGTGCCGCAGCCGCGCCGCGGTGGCCACCTTGTTGCGGTGCTGGCCGCCCGGCCCGGTCCCTCGGGTGAACTGGACCTCCAGGTCGTCGTCGTCGAGCTCGACCGGCGCGGTGGTGGTGTCGACGATCGCGACGGTGGCGGTGGAGGTGTGCCTGCGTCCGTGCCGGTCAGAGGTGAGGATGCGCTGCACCCGGTGGGTGCCGGCGAAGTGCCTGAGCGCGTTCGCGCCGCGGTCGTCGAGCAGCACCTGGTGGGTGCGGCCGTCGGTGGTGACGATCCGTGTGGGCAGGCCGCTGCGGGCAATCCGGGCGGTCAGGGCGCGGGTGAACTGGGCGGCGAACGCCGCGGCGTCCTCGCCGCCCTCGCCGGGTCGGATCTCGAGGGCATGGGTGAATTCGCGCATGACGATCTCCTGCGGGCACGGCACGTCCGGCCGTGCGATCGGCGGGGGAGACGGCCGGCGCGGGCCGGCCGGAGTGGAGACCGCGGCGTCAGTAGCGGTGGACCGGTGCGAAGCGACCAGGCCGTGGGCACGCTTCACCTGTGGGGTGGGGCATCCCACGGCGAGGCAGCGGCTGCTCGGTCATGCCAACAGCGTAGCAGGCGGCTCGGCGTCAGCGGTCGTTTGGCTGTGGGAGGATCCCGCGGTGGATTACGACCTGACACGGCTTGGCAGCCGCGAGTTCGAGCACTTGTCGCAGGCGCTGACCCTCAAGGTGCTCGGCCCCGGGGTCAGCGTCTTCGGCGATGGGCCCGACGGCGGCCGCGAGGCCACCTTCGAGGGTCCGATGCGCTTCCCTGAGCCCGGCAAGTCGTGGGGTGGCTACGGGATCGTGCAG
>DASYUT010000095.1 GCA_036000965.1 Actinomycetes bacterium | reverse complement strand
GAGCGTATCCGACGCGAGTACCGCGATGAAGGGGTGAGCATCCGTGGGCTGGCCGAGCGGCACCGGGTGCATCGGCGCACGGTGCGGGAGGCGGTGCGGTCGGCGGTGCCAGCACCGCGTAAGACGCCCGTGCGGGCCGCGCCGGCGCTGGGCGGGCACGAGGCGACGATCCGCCGGTGGCTGACCGAGGACCTGTCGGCGCCGCGCAAGCAGCGGCACACCGCCCGGCGGGTGTGGCAGCGGCTGCGCGACGAGCACGGCGCGCAGGTGGCCGAGTCGACCGTGCGCGCGTTCGTCGCCGCGGTCCGCGCGGAGCTGGCCGGGCAGGCGAAGGGGGTGACCATCGGCCAGGAGCATGGCCCTGGTGAGGAGGCCGAGGTCGACTTCGGCGAGTTCCACGCCGAGGTGGGCGGGGTGGCGCTGCGGCTGTGGTTGTTCGTCATGCGCCTGTCGCACTCGGGCCGGGGGTTTGCGGTGGCGTTCGCCCATCAGGCGCAGGAGGCGTTCTTCGAGGGGCACGTGCGCGCGTTCGCCCACTTCGGCGGCGTGCCGGCCGGGCGGATCCGCTACGACTGTGAGGATAGGCGTGTGCCACCCCGGGTCGTGGTCTGACCCGCGCTACGACTGACCAGGTGTCCTGAGTTTGGTCTGTCGACCACTGGCCCGGGGTGGTGCGTGCTGCCGCCGGACCGGCGGGTGTGTCCCGATAGGGGCCTTGCCGCAACCAAGGCACCGTCACAGTCCTGACCACCTGCGCCGGCCCGGCGACGGCCGACCCGTTCCCGAGCCGTCAGGAGACGACGACCATGCCCAGCATGCCCCAGCCAGCCCAGCCCGACCACGACACCATCGTCACTGGCGAGGTCATCCTGGGCGTGGACACCCACAAGGACATCCACGTCGCGGCGGTGATCACCGCCATGGGCGCGGTAGTGGCCAGCCGCAGCTTTGCGACCACGGCCGCCGGCTACCACGAGCTGGTCGCCTGGGCACCCACCTTCGGGACGCTCCGGCGGGCAGGGGTGGAATGCACCGGCTCCTACGGAGCGGCACTCGCACGGCAGCTGCGGGCCGCCGGCAGCAACGTCATCGAGGTCAACCAGCCCGACAAGGCCACCCGCCGCCGTCGTGGCAAGACCGACACCATCGACGCCCAGGCCGCCGCCCAGGCGGTGTTGTCGGGTCGGGCCACCGCCACGGCCAAGACCGGCGACGGGCCGGTCGAGATGCTGCGGATGTTCAAGCTGGCCAAGGGCTCAGCGATCAAGTCCCGCACCCAGGCGGTCAACCAGCTCAAGGCCGTCCTGGTCGCCGCTGACCCGGCGGTGCGTGATGGGCTGTCGGGCCTGAGCAACCCGATCCTCATCCGCCAGTGCGCGCAGCTCCCCGTGGGCGCACCCAGCGACGCCACCAGCGCCGCGGCCTACACGCTGCGGCTGCTGGCCCATCGGATCCTGGAGCTGACCGCCGAGATCGACGACCTCAACCAGCAGCTCGCCCACGCCGTCAACCGGCACACGCCCAAGCTGCTCGCGCGGCCCGGAGTGGGTCCCGACTGCGCAGCGGCCCTGCTCATCGCCGCCGGCGACAACCCCGGGCGGCTCGGCAGCGAAGCCTCCTACGCCGCGCTGTGCGGTGCCAGCCCGGTCCAGGCGTCCTCCGGCAAGACCGTGCGTCTGCGCCGCAACCGCGGCGGCGACCGGCAAGCCAACGCCGCGCTGTACCGCATCGCGCTGTCGCGCCTGCGCTGGGACCCACCCACCCGTGCCTACCTCGACCGGCGCATCGCCGAAGGCAAGACCCGCCGGGAGGCGATCCGCTGCCTTAAGCGCTACATCGCCCGCGAGATCTACCAGCTCATCACCGAGCCCAAACCAGACCCCACCGCCTCACCCACCGCCGCTTGACATCCATAGATGGCATGTGAGCGGGACCCCCTCCGCTCAGATGCGGCACGCTGGCCGTATCAGATCGCACAGCGGGAGCCAGAGGAGGTCCCGATGGCCATCGTAGGAGGGCTCGACATCCACCGCCGCCAGATCACCTACGA
>DASYUT010000094.1 GCA_036000965.1 Actinomycetes bacterium | reverse complement strand
CCGGCACCCAGCGTCCGGATGCGCTCTACGCCGATCGCGGCTACGACCATGACAAATACCGCAAGCAAATTTGCGAGGCTGGGATCAAGCCGGTCATCGCCCGTCGCGGCGAGCAACATGATTCCGGGCTGGGCGTGTACCTCTGGGTCGTTGAGCAGGGTTTCGCCCTACTGCACTGGTTCCGCCGGCTCCGCATCCGATGGGAAATCCGCGACGACATCCACGAAGCCTTCCTCCGCTTCGCCTGCGCCATCATCTGCTGGCGACGCCTCCACAACATCTCAAACTGTTAGGAGTTCTTAATGGGCGGCGTCATGCTCCGCTCGGAACCAGCAGGTGTCAATCCCCCTTGCCTTGGTCCGCATGGGCCACATGGGCGGCGTCCTCCGCTGCTCGGTCGTGCCCGTAGGGCGTCGCCGCACCGGCGGCGAACGCTGGACTCCGGAGCACGCGGAACGGCCGCGGTCGAGGGTCGAAGAGGAAAAAAAGCTCATCGAAATTGGTGAAGTGTGTCCCGTTGGCCGGACGAGCTTTTTTCCGGCCCTCGACGGCGGACGAGCCGGGTGCTAGCTCTTCGACCGGGTAGCGGAGATCGGCCGGTCCGCGTCTGGGTGCAGGGTCCCAGGCGCGGCGCGCGTAGCGCGAGGCCGATCCACCACTCCCCCACCCTTCTCCTCCCCACCATGCCCGCTGGGAGGCAGGCGCGGGGTGGGCACGGCGGGCCGTGCTGCGGCGGGCTGGGGAAGGCGGGCGACCCGTGCGCCCCGGTACCTCGGCGGCGAGGACGGCGCGCTTGCGCGCCGCCCGCAGGCGCCGCTTGAGGATGTAGAGAAAGTTCTTACGACCATCTCCGTCAGCTCTGGTACTTGGTCGCCATGAAGAGGTAGCGGTTCAGGCTGAAGAAGTAGCGGCCTTCCCGACCGAGGCGCTGCAGGTCTTGCATCCAAGCCTCGGCGTCGTCTTGCGTCATTGCATGCTGGGCGACGGCGAAGTCGGCCATGATCTCGCCGTTCGCCACGCTGAAGGTGTCAGAGTCGTACTGCGGGTTGAACAGCACCAGGACCTCGCGGTGTCGCACCTGCAGCCCGGCATCTTGCAGTTGCCGACTGAGCGTGCGGGGAAGGTGCGGGTCGGCGAAACGCTTCGTCCAGGCGCTCAGGAGCCTGTGCATGCGCTCCTGGTCGGTGGCGTTCCAGACGATCGAGTCCCAGTCGGTGTCGATGATGAGCACTCGGCCACCGGGACGAAGGACCCGGTGCAACTCGGCGAGCGCGGCTTTGAGGTCGGCGACGTACTCGTAGACCTGGGTGGAGACCGCAGCGTCGAAGGTGCCATCTGGGAAGGGGAGCGCCACCGCATCCGCCTTCACGAAGGCCACTCGTCCGCGGATCGAGGGACCGGTGCATCGCCGCCGGCCGAGGGCGAGCATGCTGTCGCTGATCTCGAGCCCTGTGACGCGACCGGACGGGCCGACCGTCTCGGCCATTTCGGCGACGAGCAGGCCTGGTCCTGCACCGATGTCGAGGATCCGCTCGCCTGGTTGGAGCGAGAGCGCGCGCAGCGTCTCGCGCCGCTGCGCGACCACGTCCGGCGTCAGGTAGGCCGCTTCCAGCTTGCGGGAAGCGTCGTCGTCGAAGATCGATTCGCCGCTCATGGGGGCGTCCTCTCGCTGGTCGCCGCAGCGTCCGGGCCACCGGATGGGTCGTCGTCTTCATCCTCTCCTGAGGTGCCCTCGTAGGTCTCGAAGATGATGACATTGCCGGCGGCCGGCCGGATGCTGACGACGGCCTCAAGTGGCTCGCCTTCAACCCCGTAGGTGGCATGGGTGATCTCGAGGACCACCCGGTTGGCGAGTGGCTGTAGCTCGGGGTCGGTGCCGAACACCCGGAGCTCCTCGTCGGTGGCCAGCCGCGAGCGGGCCTCGTTGTAGGTCCGGAGGACCGGATGTCCGGCGTCCTCGAGAACCCGTACAACACCACCGGGCGGGAAGTCCCCCGGTGTGGTCAGCGGTGTGCCTTCGGCCACCTCGGCGGGGAAGAAGCTCACGCTGAGTTCGGCGACCCGCCCGTCGATCAGGAGCTCACGAGCCCGAGCCCACACGCGATCGCCGGGGTTGATGCGCAGGAGCGGCGCGATCGTGTCAGAGGCTGGAGTCCATCCGGTTTCTGTGGTCCGCTTCCTGACCTCGCGACCTAGCATGTCGCCGCCGAACACCAGACCGCGGGACTCGCGGGCGCGAGCGTACCGGCGATGCATTGGCCAGCGGTCAGGACGTTGCGCTCGGGGGACAACGATGGGTCGCAGTCCAGGTCGACCCACGACGAGTCCTTCGGCGATGAGCTGTTGGACGGCGCGGGCGGCGGTCTTGTCGCTGACGCCATACTTGGCGCCGAGTTCGATGGCCCCCGGCAGCTCGTTCCGAGCAGGATTCTCATCGGTGGGCTCGTACTCTCCGGCGAGGATCGCCGCGCGGAGTGCATCTGCGATCTGACCGTAGGCAGTTTGCCGCGAGAGGGACAAGAGGCTGCCTCCAGGGATGTCGAGCCGTCCGTCTGACCGCGGCAGGATGCTACAGAGCAGCGATGTGGGAAGTGGACAGGAACGTAGGAACGTAGTACCGTACCTCACCATACCTCTCCGGAAAGGGCAAGGGGAGTGGCGTCGTCGCAACGCTCCGGCCGAGGACGGCCGTCTCGGGTCAACGCGGACTCTGTGGCCGCTGAGATGACCCTCGAGCTGGCCGACCTCCCACCGACGATCAGCGTCGAGCGCGCTGCCAAGCTGCTTGGCGTGAGCCGCAGCGCGGCCTACCGAGCGGCTGCGAACGGCCAGCTCCCCACTATCTCCTTCGGCCGCCGGCTGCTCGTACCCACCTCCCGGCTGCTCGAGATGCTCGGCATGCCAGTCGAGGAGCGGCCCTGATGCGCGGCAGCATCCGCAAGCGTGGCAGTACCTACACCTGGTACATCAGCGTGCCGGACCCCGTGACGGGCGAGCGCCGGCAGCGCAGCAAGGGTGGCTTCCGGACCAAGAAGGCGTGCCAGGAGGCCCTCAACGAGGCACTTGCCCGGCTGCGCGAAGGCACCTTTGTCCGACCGTCGCCGCGCGGACTCGGCGCCTTCCTGGTCGACGAGTGGCTGCCCGCCGTGCGCCCGCCGCGGGTGCGGCCTTCCACCTGGGACAGCTATCGGATGGCCGTCGAGCGGCACATCGTCCCAGCGCTCGGTGGCGTGCTGCTGCAGGGGCTCACGCCGGCGCACCTCACGGCCTTCTACCGGACGCTGCTGGACGACGGACGACGAGACGGCCGCGGTGGATTAGCTCCGAAGAGCGTCCGAAACGTCCACGGAGTGCTTCATGCGGCACTCCGAGATGCCGTTCGATGGGGCTACCTGCCCCGCAACGTCGCCACCGCTGCTGACCTGCCCAAGGGCATGACACCGGAGATGCACGTCTGGAGCCCCGACCAGCTTCGCGCCTTTCTCGAGCATCTGCGCGGCGACCCGCTGTACGCGGCCTGGCTGCTGCTGGCCACCACCGGCATGCGGCGCGGCGAGATCGCCGGGCTGCGCTGGGTCGACGTCGACCTGGACGCTGGCCGCGTCTCACCCCGCCGGCCGCGGGTGGTCGTCAACTACAAGGTCGTCGTCTCTGAGCCCAAGACGGCCAAGGGCCGGCGGTCGCTGGCGCTGGACCCGGCGACGGTCGCCGCGCTGCGCGAGCACCGAACCCGGCAGCTCCAGCAACGGCTCGCGATCGGCCCACGCTGGCAAGACTCCGGCCTAGTGTTCACCTGGCCGGACGGCCGCCCCATCCACCCCCACCGATTCTCCAAGTGGTTCGAGCAGCACACCCGGGCGGCCAGCCTGCCGAAGATCCGGCTGCACGATGTCCGCCACAGCTACGCGACCGCGGCGCTGGCTGCCGGCGTCCCGGCCAAGGTGGTCAGTGAGCGGCTCGGCCACGCCAATATCGCCATCACGATGGACACCTACAGCCATGTGCTGCCCGGCTTGGACGCCCAGGCGGCCGGAACCGTGGCTCGATTGATCCTGGGCGACGCCGACCAAGCGCCGGCGCGTCCCGTTGACAAACGGTTGACAACCGGCCGGAAGGCCTCGGGTAGGGGAGAGGAGGTGAAGGGCGAACCTGCTGGTCAGGGGCTGGTGCGAGCGGGGGGATTCGAACCCCCACGTCCGAGGACACCGGGACCTAAACCCGGCGCGTCTGCCGTTCCGCCACGCTCGCCTTGGGAGAGGGTAACTCGGGCGTGCCGCGGGGGTCATCCGCCCGCGATCCCGCGGGCCCCGGCCGTGGCAGGCCCGCGCACCGGCGCGGCTACCGGAGCAGCTTCTGGAACCGGACCGATCTCCGCGCGTAGCCCCATGCGCCGCTGGTAGAAGGGGCCGCTGGTAGAAGGGGATGGACTCTACGACGCCCGGTCCCCGCAGGGCCGGCCCAGCCCACGACGGCGACGGCGGCGGCGCCCCAGGGGCGCCTTGCAGCGCTCGCGCGCACCCCGTAGCGTCCCGGCCGGCGGACCCGGCGCTGCCGTCACACCCCTGCTCCAGACTGGTCGCGAGCGTGGGCACCGGAAACCCGACCACCTACCCGCGTTCGGAGACCGACCACGATGATGAAGCGCAGCCATTTCCTCATCGGCGCTGCGGCCGGCATCGTCACCGCCAAGGCCCTCGGCGCGCCCATGACCGGCATAGGGCTGCTCGCGGGCGTGGCCGGGCTGCTGCCCGACCTCGACCATCCGAGCTCCGCTACCGGCCGCCTGCTGCCGGCCTGGTGGCACCGGCTCACCCCAGGCCACCGCGGGCCGACGCACTCGCTGTTCTGGTGCATGGCGCTCGCCGTGCTCGTCGACCTCGGCCAGCGCCTGCTCGTCGGTCCGGCGCCACCCCCGCTGGTCGCGGTCGCGGTCCTGGTCGGGGCGGTCTCCCACGTGCTCGCCGACGGCCTGACCGTGCAGGGCGTGCCGCTGTGGTGGCCGTTCAGCCGCGAGCGGCTGGTGTTCCTCGGCTGGCTCGCGTTCCCGACCCGGAGCTGGCGGGAGCTGGCCGTGGTCACGCTCGTGGTCGCCGGCGCGCTGTACTGGGTGGTCCACTGAGCAGCAGCCCGGAAGTCCTGCACGAGCAGAGCCATAGGACGGTCGCGGCGACCTCCTCGGCCCGGCCGACCGGCGCATCGGCGTGGCCAGGCCGGCCCGGCGCTGCGCCTCCTCGCCCGCAGCCTCCAGATGGTGGGTGAGGATGACCATCAGGCCGAGGTCGCCGAACCCCACGTCGGTGCGGAGCAGTCCGCCTGTCACGTGCCAGGTTCTGCGGCGAACACCCGTTCCGCGGTCCGCACCAGTAGCGCGAGCTTGCGGCGCTGGTCGTCCGCGCTGATCGCGTTGCCCCCCACGGAGGTCGCAAACCCGCACTGGGTGCCAACCGCCAGGCGCT